>JAFGQV010000035.1 GCA_016935475.1 Methanosarcinaceae archaeon | reverse complement strand
CTCTGTGTACTCGGTGGTTAGATTATAATTGTCTGAAAAGCAAGGTGTTGAGATGTTATTGTCAAATATTATGTTCTTGACTATAATAGATATATTTGATCATATTTACAAATAAATGAAAAACCCAATTAGCATAAAGTTAATAGCTTTTGGAATATAATTATAAAAAGAATAATAAAACAAATCATCATTGGTTGAATTTGGATCATGAAAACCAGCAAATTAATTGAGAGCTTAACCAGCTGGCGTTCAAAAAAGCAGGTTAAAGCGGCCCTCGAAATAGAAGAATTACTTTTAAAAGGCGAACTTGAACTTGATGAGGAAACGATTAATGCTTCAATTCCGGTTTTGGTAAATTCGCTTGACAGTGACGAGGAAGAAGTTGTAAATGCGGCATTATCGTTGTTAGAGGTCATAGCGGAATCACATCCGGAACCCCTGGCAGGAGCAATCCCTGAACTTGTTGGCTACATTGGTAAAAGTGAGCGTGCTCACAAAATGGTCGTAAAATCGATCAAAGGGGTTTCATTATTTAATCCTGAGGCAGTTTATGGATATGTCCCGCTCCTAATTAATCATCTGACTGACCGGAATGCCGAGATTGTAGAAATGGCATCTACTGCCATATTTGAAATTAGCAAATACCGTCCGGACGATATCGCAAACCTGTTGATCAGGAACCTTAATACACCAAACGAGATGCTAAGTACCCGCATCATAAGCATATTCAGGAGAATATACGACCTGCATCCTGAATACACACAGCAATTATCCGCAATATTAAACTACTACATAACGAACAAAAAACATGAACCTGTTATCTTGACGGCTGGTATCTTGAGCAAAGGGGTTATTGAGCAACCAGCGATCATGTGGAATTTCCTGCAGAATTTGACCGCTTATCTTAAGTCATTTGGGGGATTCTGGGCAGAAGAAGGGAGCTATATTATTGACATAACCATTAAGATCGGTGCCGAAAATCAACCAGATTCGATTAAAAATCCAGTTTCGTACCTTCTCAAGAACTTCAACGCAATCTGCACCGGATCGAATCCATATTTTTATGCAAAAGGAATGCTCGAAAGTGTAGTACAGGAAAATCCGGATCATATACAATATATCACACCGCTTCTTGTTAACTGGCTCAAGTCTGCACATACTACTCCAAAGATGTACGCATCGGCAATAATCAGTAATATTGCACCACTCAGACCACATCTTTTGAAGGACACAATAGGTTCACTTATCCAGTGTCTGGACAGTCCAGAACAGGCAGTTCGCTACAATGCGATCGTGGCGATCGATACGATCGGGGCTATTAAACCGATGTATGTAAAAAGTGCATTTGATAAACTATCCGCCGTGGGTACACGTGACCCTGACATGCATGTGAAAAAATCAGCAATTGATGCACTTTCTCACCTGTCAGCAACCACTGAGATCGATGAAGAAATTCTTGAAGAGTACAGGAAACTGGTACGAAAACATGCGGAAATAACTGAAAAGATCGATAAGCTAAATCTTGATTTTCAAAGTACGGCAATCTCAAATGTGGATTATTCATACTGGATAAACATCACAAACGAAGATATGGCTGCAGTAGAGGATGCAATCACAAAAACTATTGAAAAGCAAATTAAGATATATGGCTACCTTCGTGAAGATGGATCACTTGTGAACGAATCGATCTGCATAACTGATATGAAGGAGCAGATGGACGAACTCAAGGGGGAGTGGATCAATGAACGCCTGTCGCTGGAAGAGTACGATCTAAGGCTTGACTTCATTCGGGTAATTCTCCTGTATCTTGTGGCTCAGAGAAGATGTGGGACATATGAGGATATTGAGTTTTTGGAATCCAGCAAACCGGGTACCGGGCTTGTGATAAGTTCATTCCAGAGGCAGCTTAATGAGCGCAAACATGAACTTGTGGACTACAGAAATCCTTGACTTATCGGTAATTAGGGATACATCAAAAGTTCGGCTGTGTCATACATTTTCCTGCCGCTTCTGTCAAGAAGGAGACGTGTCCACAAGATCGTGGTCAACGGCGAGATGACAGCGATCGAAATGGCAAAATCCACAAACGTCCAGATGGTCGCAAACACCTGTATGGAACTCACAAATTCGCCGATGATGCTGATAAAAACGGATAATGCAACCAGTATGATCCAGAGGAACAACACAACGAATTTGTTGTTAAGGAAAAATTTAAATCCCGTTTCCAGGGCAGTTATGGGATCAAGTCTGTCCACTACCAATGCATATTCAGAGATCGATAACATCACATTTACAGCAATAATGTAAAGCATCCAGATAAGAAGACCAATTGTGAGCCAGATCATGCTGCCAGCTGCTTCAGTGGGATTAGCCAGAAGCAGGTCGAAATCTTCAACCGCAAGCGCACCCGGTACAATAAATACAATACCTGCAAGCATTATCAGTGCAATAAGAATTTTTGTCAGGAATAAGTTGAATACATTTTGATTGGCGGAATGCCACATATCCTTTAGATATGTATTCCCAGTCTCTGCTGCATTTTTTGACATGCCGATCGCTCCGGCTGTGAAGTATGATTGTATCAACATCATTAAAGGTATGATCACAATAAACCCGGCGATAATTGCTCGGAGTTGTTCGGATAACACAGATGAGAATATTTCTATCATCTGTTCAGGAGAGATGAGTTCAGGGTCGAGCCCTGCAGATGAGAGTTCAGGTACTATAAAAAGTCCTACAAAAATAGTAAAGGCGACTGCCATTAATAGGCCATTCAGTACAAAATTCAGAACAAATGGTATGCAGATGTTAAGATTTCGGGTCCAGGTGCCGAATCCTTTGTTAATTATGGTTCCAATATCTTCCTGCATTCGAGACATCCTCTCCTTTAAAGAATGTTTTTATTAATATTCCAGTCTTATTATTAAGTATAACGTGTGCGCTCAACTTAATCCGAGCATCAGAGGGGTCTAGTTGCTATATACACCCGGGTAATATATACCCTATGATTATAAAGAAGCTATGAAATGAGGTTATCTAATTAGCTTCTAAAACTCCTTTTCTAATTAGACAACATTATCTTAAAAAAATCTCCCAAATGAGTTTCTGTTTTT
>JAFGQV010000034.1 GCA_016935475.1 Methanosarcinaceae archaeon | reverse complement strand
GATGTGGGTACAACATACTGTTCGGTATGCGGTGAGCCATTTAGCAGCGTATTCCTGACAGCCAATACTGCAATCGTGGGACTTGTCCTTGAAATGAAGGTATTCGATGCCGAAACCGAGGAACATGCAGCAAGGATTGCAAAATCAGTGATCGGTCAGGCACTTCGGGACGTACCCCTGAATGTCGTTGAAGTGAAAGAATTTGAGTGAACTTTAAAATACAAAATGCATGCGGAAGCGGTGGAATGTGTGAGACGATATCCATTGTAGGCCATACAGCCCTTGATTACCTGTTTGATGTTAAGAATATTGCCGGACCAAATGAATCGTCCCCTATCATCGATTACAGGGAATTCTATGGCGGCGGTGCTGCAAATATTGCTGTTGCCATTGCAATACTCGGCGGGAAGTCCCAGCTGATCTCACCTGTAGGTGCGGATTTTAAGAGTTCCGGATATGATGATCATATGGGATCAACAGGTGTGGACCTATCTCTCCTATACCGGATGGACACCGAGAAAACGGCAAAAGCCTTTGTTTTTACTGATAAGGAACACAACCAGTCATCCTATTTCTACTGGGGGGCATCCGCACATCTCAAGGAACTTGAACCACCAACTGTTGACTTTGTGCATCTTGCAACCGCAGACGCAACTTTTAACTCAAGGATCGCAAAGAAGGCAAGGTTCGTATCCTTTGATCCCGGTCAGGACCTTGTGACATACTCGAAGGAACACCTTGAAAGCATCCTTGAAAATACAGATATACTTTTCAGTAACAGGCATGAGATCAAAAGGGTCTGCGAGATGACTGGCAGGTCCTTTTTAGATATCAAAAGAATGATCGATGTCATCGTGGTAACCTATGATTCGGAAGGCAGCAGGATATATACCGGAACGGAAGAACACGTCATTCCGGTGGTGCCTGTGAGCGCCCTTGACCCTACCGGTGCAGGAGACGCATACCGTGCAGGGTTCTTACTTGCATACACCCGTGGATATCCGCTCGGGACATGCGGCAGGATCGGTGCCACAGTTGCATCCTTTGCTGTTCAGACCATAGGTTGCCAGACCGATCTGCCCACATGGGAGAAGATGGAAAGCAGGTTTACGAAGCATTTCGGAAGATTGGCTTCGCTCAGTACACAGTGAAAAATAACTGAAATATAAAACTGAAATAACTGCTTTCAGACCTTACTGACAAGTTCTTCAAGCGCTGCTTTCGGGTCAGCCGCTTTTACAATGCCAGAAGCAAGCAGCACTCCCACTGAACCAAGTTCAAGAGCCGCTTTCAGGTCTTCACCTTTAGAAATTCCCGCACCGCAGAGAACCCTTACATCGGGATTGATTTTGAAAACCGCATTCACCGAACCCCTGACCACGCCGGGGTCTGCCTGTGAGACCGGGATCCCGCTACCTATGAGCTCGGGAGGTTCTACTGCAACATAATCCGGTGCAAGGGAAGCAGCCGCTGCGGTGGTTGCCACATTGTTCGTGCATACGATAGTAGTAAGCCCAACTTCTTTTGCCGCTGTTATGGACGCATCGATATCTGCAAGCCTTAAACGCCGCTCGGAGTGGTTGATCAGTGTGCCGGATGCACCGGCATCTTTGATGCAACGTGCAAATGCATGCCCAGTAAAACTTCCGGCGCCAACACCATCCAGATGCTGTGAAAATACCGGAATGTCCACTTTCGATGCCACGCGGAATATATCGCAGAACTGCGGTGCAACAGCGATCTCTATACCTGATCGTTCTGCAACCTCTTTGCATGCCTGTGCAATTTTTACGGCGCCTTCGCCTGTGCCTTCAAGATACGTCTTAAGATTAAGGACAATTAACGTTGAACCCAACTAAACCCCTCCAAAAATAAAAGAAAAACGTGTGACCAGGTCACACGTGATCAGAAATCGGTCATGATCCTGAACTGGTCGATCTCTGGCTTGTTCAAACCTTCGATGAACTGCTCAGCTACCTGCCTGACATCCTTTGCATTGGTAATTGCTCTTCCAACCACAAGGATATCCGCACCAGCTTTCAGAGCATCCGAAATGGTATCAGCACGGATACCGCCGGCAACAGCCACCAGTATCTTTGGAGATAGTTTTTTGATGTCTACAATGCTTCCCCAGGCGTGTTCGGTCTCCTCTATATCGATCGCACGGTGCAGTTCAACGACATCAGGAAGCTCGTCCAGTTGTTTGAGCACACTCATCGGGTCAGGCTGGTTCAGGGTGTCCATGACAGCATAGATACCTGTCTTGTGGGCTTCCTCGATCACTTTGTTCAGTGTTGAGATCGGTGCAAGTGCCGAAACTACGATCGCATCTGCTGTGGCATCAGCTACCATCCGAGCCTCGAGGTTTCCGGTGTCCAGTGTCTTTAAGTCTGCAACAATGAATGCATCGGGCTTGACCTCACGGAGTTTGGATATGACATCCATTCCATAGCGCTTGATAAGCGGTGTGCCGGCTTCCAGTATCAGGTGGTCGCTCTTTGGAAGCTGGGCGACCACATTGAGTATAGCACCAATGTTGGGGTTATCCAATGCGACCTGTAGATATGGTGCATCCCACAGCCTGGAAACCTTGAATCCCATGACCGCGTGGGCTGCCCTGTCCTTTTCTTCCAGAACCTTATCAATATCCGGGAAACCTGCAAGTGCCCGCTTCAATGCCAGCTTGGTAGCTCCATAATTATAGCGGTATATCCGGTTGTAACTGGATGCCTGCGGGTGGATAAAGACACTTACTACAACAACAAGGTCCTCAGCCTGTTCCTTTGGAATAATACCTTCTTCCACTGCATCAGCAACAGCCTTGGCAACGGCTGCCTGTGCCGGACCGAATATCTGGGCTGCTTGATCCATATTCTTTATCGTGACTTTGGGAACGATCAATGTGGCTGGTTTTGTCGGTAAGTTCGGACGAATGACCGATAACAGGGGTGTGTGACCTGCTGATAGCTGTGTCATTCCGGTTGCAAATGCCTGTCCAACAGGACCATTCTTGTCCCCGATCATAAGATCAATGTGTGCGAGTTCTGGTTCCTCGCCGATTAATGCTTCTCCAATTAATAACATAATTCACCAATCTTCGTTATTGGTCTTACTATATATATTAGTTCTGATAGAAGAGGTTATCTAATTAGCTTCTAAAACTCCTTTTCTAATTAGACAACATTATCTTAAAAAAATCTCCCAAATGAGTTTCTGTTT
>JAFGQV010000033.1 GCA_016935475.1 Methanosarcinaceae archaeon | reverse complement strand
GGCGCAAACGACCTTGCCAATGCCATGGGAACATCGGTTGGTAGCGGAGCACTGACGATCAAACAGGTTATAATCGTAGCAGGAGTCTTTGAATTCGCTGGAGCGGTTTTTTTTGGTAAAAGGGTAACCACAACGATAGCAAAAGGTATCGTACCCGTAGACACAATAACACTTATTGATCCACATCTTGTTGTACTGGGGATGCTCGCGGCGATACTGGCGGCAAGCTTCTGGATCACCCTTGCGACGTTCTACAATTTACCAGTATCAACCTCACATTCCATAGTGGGTGCAGTACTGGGTTTTGGTCTGATTGCGGCATATAATAGCACAATTGCACTGGCTGATATCAAATGGTCAGTGCTTGGTAAAATTGTTGGAAGCTGGTTGCTCTCGCCGCTTCTCGGAGCAGTGTGTGCGTACATAATTTTCGTGCTTATCAGATATTTCATCCTGCAGCAAGTAGACGACCCCTACAGTATTGAGAAAAAATTTGTGTTCCTGCAAACCCTTGCTGCCTGTTACATTGCATTTGCACATGGCTCCAATGATGTGGCAAACGCAGTAGGTCCCCTCTCTGCAGCCCTGAGTGCATTTGGACTGAGCACTGGTGAAGTTCCAATATGGGTACTGGTAGTAGGGGGGATTGGAATGGTTATAGGACTTACTACATGGGGGTACCGTGTGATCGAGACCATTGGCACAAAGATCACAGAACTCACTCCAACCAGGGGATTCGCTGCACAGTTTGCAACCGCATCGGTGGTTGTTTTGCACAGTTACAGTTCACTTCCTATCTCAACGACCCATACACTTGTGGGTTCTGTGATCGGGGTAGGGCTTGCAGGCGGGCTTGCAGCGGTTGATTTAAGTGTTATTGGAAAGATAATAATGTCCTGGATAGTAACCGTGCCTGTGGCAGCTATAACATCAGCGGTTATATTTACAGGACTTATGGGGATTGGCATATAATGAAAAGAGAATACATCCGTTCGGTGCTTAATATCTTTGCAAAATCGCCGTTTAGACCGTTGGTTATGCATGCCAACAAAGGCGGCGAAGCTGTCCGGAAACTGAATGAAGCACTTCAGGCTTACTGTGCAGGTGACATGGAGCGCGTGAGGGAGTTAAGCCAGGATATCGATACAATTGAACATGAAGCAGACGTCATCAAACAGACTATCCGCTCCCAGTTATCCTCTTCCATTATGCTGCCGGTTAATGCCAACGACCTCTTGAATTTCCTGAAACCTCAGGATTCCATACCTGACAATGCGCAGGAAGTTGCCTACTGGCTTACGTTTCGGCAGTGCGATGCCCCGGATGTCATCAAGAATGGAATTCTGGAACTGATGTCAAAGAGCCTTGAGACCGTGGAAAAGTATGAGACACTGGTTGACAAACTGAGCGAACTGCTTGAGACATCCTTCAGTAAAAAAGAGGTCAAAGAAACACTGGCCATTGTTCCGGAGGTAGAGGAACTGGAACATCAGGTAGACGTCATCGAATCCAATATGCTAAAAACGATCTTCGACCATGAAGACGAACTCGGGGGCACAGGCGTATACTATTTTGTAGAACTTGTGAAAGGCATAGGAAATATCGCTGACGCATCCGAACATGCGGCAGACAGGCTTCGGACCATGATCCTGAGGCGCTAATAACAAAAGAGAATCCTCAAAATTATCCCTGCAGGTTCCCGTCTTCCTTAACCACCCTGAGCATCTCAATGATCGAATACGCTGCCCGGGTTATGCCCATGCTACGCCTGTCGGTATCCGTTCCTGCAACATACAGGTTCCTCACAGGTGTCCTGATGTCAGCAAATTTCCCGTCAATTGTAACTGCCGCCTTTTCAGGAATGGTTACCTGCTCGTGCTGCATCTCAACATGTTTTTCAATACCCGGGATTGCATAATAGATCGTTTCATACCCTTTCTTTATCTCCGAACTTACAGGTTTTTCGTCATCTATCACAAAGGTGAATCCTACCAATTGCTTGTCCTTTGGTGCAAGTGATGCATCATAATTGCTTATCGGTATTGCCCAATATGCATTGTTCTTGAACCATATCTCAGCACCTGTGTAATTGAACTCCTCCAGTTTCCTGCCAAGACCCAGCCAGATGGTCAGGCTCCTGGTCTGGACTATTCCTTTCAGCTTATCTACATAGGATTCCGGAAGACCGTCAACCTTAGCTGGCAGATCCTTTGCATAACCTGTGTAGACCACCATATCGGCATAATAGGTGTCATCTGCCTCAACACCAATTGCTTTTCCATCCTCCACAAGAATATGCTTTACGTTACATCCTGCCTGGATCTCGACATCTGATGGAAGTGAGTACAGGACTGCATTGAGCACGGACTTAAGACCCTTTCGCGGATAGCCCTGTGAATAGCTGGCGTTATTTGTTGCAAGCCTGCTAATGTTAGCAAACTGGTTTGATATCTGCTTTTTAAAGGAAATCGATGATGTCAATGATGTATTCAATCTTGACTGGAGTGAAGTATGAAGGTTGTAAGGCAATAAGGACTGAAGTACCGAATCAGTATGCTGAATTTTTTCATTTTTTCCAATTATGCTTTCAAACTGTTCCTGTGTGACGCTGTCCCTGACAAAACTGCTGCCTGCCAGTACCCGTTGTGCAGATGTGTCTTTCATGGACTTCCCTGATAGGAAGTAGGATATGGCGTTGACGAAATCATACGTATCTTTAGATAGGGTGCGAGGTAGTGAATCGTATACAGACTGTTTGGAGAGGTCAATGCCGAATGTTGAAAGTGTAAAGGCTTTTGTAATTGCCTGTGACAGAACCAGCCTGTCTTTGGCCGGAAGTACATCGAATGTCACAAATTCCTTCAGGTTCGAGGGAACCTTAACAAAACTTTTTTCGGTCCTGACATAATAGTTCCCATATACCTCGAACACGGGAACGTAATCAAAATAATTATCCATCAGCCGCTTTAACGGTCCGACCTCAAGATGTGTGATGGCATGCGCTCCGGTGTCCACCTGAAAACCATCAACTGTGTAGCTGTTGCAGTTCCCACCAACGTACTGGTCTTTTTCAAGCACCAGCACTTTTTTGCCGTGCTTGGATAAGGTAAGTGCAGCCAGAAGCCCGCTTATTCCGGCACCTACAACGATCACGTCATACTTCTTCATTCCCATGCACTCTTGGATTTAAGCAAAGATTTCAGGAACAATGCGCCTTGCAACTTCTTCGTATGCTTTTGAAAGATCGCCCTTGTCAAACCTGAATATGTCCTTATCCATTGACTGCCCTGTTTTTTTATCCCAGAGGCGGCAGGTATCGCATGATATCTCATCTGCAAGTACGATCTCCCCATCCTTACGCCCGAATTCAAGCTTAAAGTCCGGTAGCAGAAGGTCCACTTTATTCATGTACTCAACCAGCAACTTATTTATCCGAAGTGCAATTGTGCGGATCTTTTCCATCTCATCATAGGTAGCAACACCAAGCGCAACCGCAATATCGTCATTGAGCATGGGGTCTCCGTACTCATCGCTTTTAAAATCAAACACTATGATCGGATCCTTAAAATGGGTCTTTTCTTCTATTGGATATTTCCTGGTGATCGAACCTGCAGCAATGTTCCTGACGATCACTTCGATTTTGATTATCTCTACCGTATCTATCAGCATTTCAGTATCAGACACCATTTCGATAAAATGAGTCCTGATGCCTTCACTTTCCAGCATTTCAAATATCTTTTTTGATATCTGGGCGTTGTAGTATCCTTTATTCGGAGCTTCGCTTTTTTTCTTACCATCGAACGCTGTCAGGCTGTTGCGGAAATGTGCGATCAGTTTTGACGGATCATCTGTCCTGTAGATGGTTTTTGCCTTTCCAGAGTAAATCTGTTCTTCTTTCATTTACGGTTTCCTCGGGTTATCAGGATTCAAGATTATGTAATTATCACATATCTTAATAAAGGTATCACAAGTAAAGGTTTGCTGCTAATTTACAACCCCGCAGAAGTCATCGGTAGCACATATTATTAAAATAAACGTAATAAAGTATGATAAAGTATGTCATCAAAACCCTTATTATCCTGTTGCTTCATTATTAAAGTTAGGTGATCTAATGGAACAGGAACTCATGCGAATCGGTGTATCATTACCTGAAAACCTTTTAACCAAATTTGATGGTATAATCGAAAAAAGGGGATATTCCTCACGCTCAGAAGGAAT
>JAFGQV010000005.1 GCA_016935475.1 Methanosarcinaceae archaeon | reverse complement strand
CAGCCTCCAATTAATTAAACAGGAAGAGGGTTTTTTCATTACAACTGAAAAAGGACGATCCTATCAGGAAATGGCAAGGGAATTGGAATTAAAATAGTTGTAAATTGCACCTCTATAATATTTTATTTTATTCAAATACCTTATAAATCCCATTCATCAATGAAATGTGGTCATACTGGCATAACCAGTTCCCACTCTTTATTAAGGCTTTTATCAGTCGCAGATTCCATAGATTTAACATATTCGTCAATGTCAATGCCATCATTTGAATTTGAAAACTCAAGGTTGGTTTTTTGAATTGCTTCTAATCCCGCATCCTCATATAGGTTATACATCAACACAAAGGATTTTTTGTATCCGTAGCTAGTCTCCAAAGCATTTCCATCTTCAAAGGATTCAGGCACTGTCCAGTTGGACAAAGGAAAATCATGGATCGGTTTCAAGGTTTCATACTGGTCGAAAAACAGTTCTTTTCTACTATATGCCTCGTCCGGATGGGTCTGGTTCAAAACAAGATATGTGTAGAGATCTGCATACCCTTCATCCATCCATATATTTTCAAAGTTGCAGGCTCTTGTCCAGTAATGTGACAGTTCATGAACTAATATTGCGCGACCCTCAGTATGCAGAAGAATAATTCCATTTTTGCCATTATTTGAACCCCCATATCCAGATGTCTCTGTTATAGTAGCCTCTGTGATCGTGATATTATAATCCATAGGGTAAGAGAGTCCTGATAGGTCTTCCAGCACAGGAAGGGTTTCAATAGCCGTATTCAGGATATCATTTGCCCACTCTTCCTCACCGTCCCAGTAATTCACTGTGATATCCACATTCTTTTCTTTCAGGTTTGCTGTGCCTTTGAGGACATGAATATCTGTATTTTTGACAGCATCAACGCGACATGTATTTGACCATACCAGTCCGTGATCAAATGTATACACGACTGCATCTGATATTGTTTCCATGCTGTAGTCATTTCGGTCCATAAATGTCTCGTATTCATCGGGTATGATGATCGTGACCTGAGTTTCATTTCCATGTTCATTGACACAGAAGTTCGCACAGTTCTTATGAATATCAATATCATATTCGATGGTAAAAGTATAACTTTCTTCGTACCACACTTTCGTATTGAATTTAAGAACATAATAATGATCCATCCGATCAAGCTTATGAAAGTTTAGATCGCGATCGTTGTCGTAGGCACAGATGTTTTTGGCATCGTCCGGAAGATAATAATTAAAAGTTGAATAATATCCTCTCCAGTAGCGGGTGTTAGCATCATTGTTCTTAAAAGTGATCACTTTGGAAACATGAACGGTCATGTCTTCAGATATTACTTCATAACTGGCATTCACTTCGGTGGAGGTCTGGTTCCAATCAGCAGAGGAAGAAGATGCAAAAAATATTATAAGAAATATGAATGTTCCAATAAATGCAAATTGTTTTTTTATTTTCTGCATGGTGTCCACCCGTTTTTTTTCCAGAACATTTCAGATCCGTTGAGCAGTTAAAATCTGAAATATTGACAATGTTAAAATTTGGATGGACATTCATGTAAGCGTTATGAACACATTATTTGGATTTATGTACATGAATTTCGAATCACATCGTCCCTAAATCTCAGATTCCAATAAAACAACAAAAAAAACCAGTGGAATAAATCCACACGGTCTAAAAATTTGTATTTGCAAACAGTAATGCATTTAAAGATAGAGTCCATTCACCCCCCTTAAACGGAGATATTTGCATGAAATACTGGCAACCAAAATATGAGACAATGGGTACTGATGAGCTAAGGCAACTGCAATTTAAGCGTTTAAAGAAAACAGTCGCAAGAGTCTACAATAATGTCCCATTTTATAAAAAAAAGTTCGACCAGCTTGGTATCAAGCCGGATGATATAACGTCAGTGGATGATGCAAAACGTCTGCCTTCAACACAAAAAAATGACCTCCGTGAAAACTATCCTTTTGAGTTATTTGCAGTACCAAAAAAAGATGTCGTACGAATTCATGCTTCAACAGGTACAAGTGGAAAGCCGACCGTTGTAGGTTATACTGCTGGTGACATCGATACATGGTCAAACCTGATGGCAAGGAACCTGGTGATGGTAGGTATCCGGGAGGACGATGTTTTCCAGAATGCTGTCAACTATGGTTTATTCACAGGAGGGTTGGGAGTCCATTACGGTGCTGAGAAATTAGGCGCAATGACAGTTCCAAGCGGTACCGGGAACACTGCCAGGCAGCTTGAGATGATGCAGGATTTTGGAGTGACCGCACTTCATTGCACCCCTTCATATGCCCTCTATCTTGCAGAGACGGCAGAAGAGATCGATATTCTGGACAAGCTCTCATTAAAGATCGGATGTTTCGGTGCTGAACCATGGTCATCGAATACAAGAAAGGAACTTGAAAAGGCACTGAACATAAAGGCCTATGATTCTTATGGTCTTTCGGAAATGTTTGGACCGGGGGTTGCCTTTGAATGCGAGGAACAGGACGGGCTTCACATATGGAGCGACCATTATCTTGTAGAGGTCCTTGACCCGGAGGGAGAACACGTTGCAGAAGGCGAAAAAGGTGAACTTGTCTTAACATCGCTTACCAAGGAAGCACTTCCTCTTATCAGATATCACACAGGTGATATTACACGTCTTCTTGAAAGTGAATGTGCCTGTGGCCGTACAACCCAGCGAATTTCGAGGGTGCTCGGGCGGGCAGATGATATGCTTATTGTGAGGGGTATCAATGTATTCCCGTCACAGATCGAAGATGTGATCGCAGGCATTCCCGAGATCACCGACCAATTCCAGGTCGTACTGGATAGGAGCCAGCACCGGTTGGACGAGATAACGGTACGGGTCGAACTGGAGGAAAATGCGTTTACCGGAGAACTTAGGGACCTTGCTGAAGCACGAAAGCATGTTGAAAATGAATTGAAAAAAGTACTGAATATCAGGACAAACGTGGAACTGGTTGAGAAAGGGACTATTCCGAGAACTGCGGGCAAGTCAAAGAAGGTTATTGACAGGCGCAGCGCCCTGTGATCATTTTACTTTAATGTTGTAAACTCTGGAAACCAAAAACAATAAATATCTCTCTGCAAGAGATGTTAATGTGATAAACAAAAAGGTCCTCGAAGGATACAACAGGTATTTTGAAAAAGCTATTGATCCAAATGATGAAGACAGGGACCCAAATGTGTTTGAGTCGTACCGGAAGGACGGTATCTGGTATCTGTACCGTTCCTTTGAAGCTTTTGATGATGAGATGAATGAACGGGAAAAGCACGGAAATCCGATTCCAAAAAACGAACTCGTCAAAGAACACTGGAAAAAGTACCCTAACATTGGATAACTATTTTTATAGAGGTGATCTTATGCCCCATGTGATGGAACTGATCGGAAAAACAAGAGTTGTTGTTAAAGATGGTAAAGTGGTTGAAGTTGGTGAACCGCAGATAGAATGGTGTTCTATTTTCGATAAACTGTACGGAATTAAAAAGATCACACCTGATAAGGTCAAAGAGAACATGGAATCTCGGATCAGGGATTTTGGCATGTTCACAGAAAACCGTCAGTTGGACCTTGATGTTTTTGTAGGGTTTGGTGCATCCGAAATAATGATGAGCGGTCTTAAGAGGGATATGCTTGACACCACGGTGACAGTGTGCGAGGGCGCAGGAACCGTGATCACCAGTAACCCAAGCCTCGTGCAGGGCATGGGTGCAAGGATCTCGGGTCTTGTTGAGACCGAACCCATTGATGGCATAATGAATGGCATTAGCGAGAGGGGAGGAATTGTACTTGACCCCTCATCTGCAATGATCGATCCTGTGGGGGGAGTGAAAAAGGCTGCTGAACTTGGATATAAGCGTATAGCAGTAACGGTCACAGATTCCGATACTGCGAAGTCACTCCGTGAGATCGAATCCGAACTTGGGGTTGACCTGATGATCATAGCAGCTCATGTAAGCGGCATTAGCAGAGAAGATGCACTAAAACTTGTAGAGTATGTGGATATTGCCACAGGTTGTGCATCCAAGAACATACGCGATGTGATCAAAACGCTGGCCCAGGTCGGAACAGCAGTTCCCCTGTTCGCAACCACCCAAAAGGGAAAAGAGCTTTTGCTTGAGCGTGCCAAAGATGTGGATAGTCCCGTTCTCATAAACACCATGCCCCTTCCTGTGCTACCGGAGCAAAAACAGCCACATGGACTTATATAGTTGTACTATTTTTATCAGGTGAATTTATGAGGATCTGGGACATACCACCTGAAAAACTATGCCGTAACCATCTGCTTGGAGAGCACAGGGAGCTCCATGCAATGTGGTCAATAATAACTAACAATAAAAAGGCTTATTCAAATCACCCGGAAACCCGAAGATGGAGAGGTAAATTAAAGGCTCTCTATATCCGGCATGAAAAACTGGTTACGGAAATGGGGAACAGAGGGTATAAGCATCATACCCCTCTTAATGAAAAGTTTGCAACAGGAGAATGCGAACAGACGGAATTTGTTACTCCCTATGAGGAGCAGGTGGAGCTACTCCGCAAGAAATGTTGTGGGTGCAGGGTCTAAAGTATTTATTCTTCCCCCAGTTCAACTTCCAGCACCGGAAGTTCCTGGACCTGACCATCTGCGTCATAGCATTGCCAGCTGTTCTCATCATAAGGAGCACCCACAATGATATGGTGACTGCCTGTTTTTCCAAATAGACGCAGGTCGGCTTTTGATGGTTTGATGTTGGGACCGGGGTGGCTGTGGACAGAACCCACCGAACTGATGTTTGGCATCATAAAAAGTTTGATGACAGCATTCCTGTCACTTGATTCCGTGCCTGGCAGTATGATGATGTCACTGATTATCCCTTTCTCTGCCCGCAGAAGCCCTGCAAATTCCTGCGGCGCACTTGATTCGCTGACCTTGAGGATGAATTCAAGGGTCGCATGTGCAATTCCAATAATTTTCATGTTATATAGTTGATGTAGACTGCATATATCTTTTTGCTCATGAACACAGTTCTTTAAAGTTTTCTTCCGGTCAAAATACCAAAATATCCATAGCAGGAAGATAGTGATAAACAGTTATATGGTAAAACATGCTAGGAAAGTAAAAATGACCAATTAAATCAATTTCACTTGATTTAAAATCAATTTTATTTTTCGAAAGATATTATATATATTATGATATGTACACATAGCATAAGTTAAAAAAGACATCAATAACTCGATTAAGAAAATAAAACTGAATATCAAATTTTCATATAAAATATCCAGAGGTTGAATTTATGGAAGGTTCTCAAATATTTTTTATACTGCTTGCAGTCTACCTGTCGGGTCTCATCGCCATTGGTTGGCATTTTACAAAAAAACAGAAATCAGTTACTGATTTCTGGCTTGCCGGCAGGGAAGTCGGTCCGATAGCGATTGGTTTTTCCGCTGCTGCATCCTGGCTTACCGCGGGCGCCCTTCTTGCAGTTATCGCATTTTTCATACTGCTTGGAATGGGATCTGTGTGGAGCTTTGTTGCGCCGAACATACTGGCACTGCTGATAATTGCACTAATTGTTGGCAGAATAAAACATTTGCCTGCAATCACCCAGCCCGAACTGCTGGAACAGCGCTACAGCAGCGCTATACGTGCACCGGTTGCATTGATCATTACTATCGTTATGATACTCTTTGCAGTAGCTGACATCAAAGGATTTGCACTTGTCCTTGAGGTATTATATGGACTGAACCCTATCTATGCGGCTGGCATTGTTGCACTTGCAGTTTCGGTATATGTTACCCTTGGTGGTCTGTCTGCTGTTGTGTGGACCGATGTTGTGCAGTTTGTATTCTTATCGGTCTTTACCATCGTGATGGCAGTCCTTGCAGTTGAGGCTGCAACATCCGGTGCTTACGGTGTTGCTGATATGCCGCAAATTACTGTTTCCGAACTGTTTGGCGATATCCCGGATGTCTGGTGGAATCCATTTTCCATAGGGATCCCCATGGTGATCATCTTTATCTTTGCGATCATCCCTGGCTGGATGACCGAACAGGACCCATGGCAGAGGGTCTGGGCTGCAAAGGATGCGAGATCCGCAAAATATGGAATGGTCCTTGGTTCCCTGTTAATAGCTGTTGTTTTTATTGGATGCGCTGTAATTGCAATTGGACTGAACGCAATATATCCTGATATCGCAGAAGCGGGATTTCCGGCAGGAATGGCACTCGCTGAACCTGCACTCCTGACATTTATCAGCACCAGTTTCTCACCGCTGGTAGTTGCACTCAGTGCAATTGGGCTTGCAGCAGCTGCGATGTCCTGTGCCGATACCTTTGCAGCATCCGGTGCATCCTGTATCTCACGTGACATCTACCAGAGGTTCATGAAACCCGATGCAACTATGAAAGAGATGCTTACTATCAACAGGATAAGTGTCCTCATAATAGTCGCAGCAGCAACAATAGCTTCATTTTACATTAACAGTATCATGGATGCGATCCACATTGCAACGTTCATCGCAAGCGCGTCCTATTTCTTCCCATTGATGGGAGGTCTTTACTGGAAACGCGCCACAAAAGAAGGAGCACTTGCAGGACTTGTTGTTGGTGGATTGGCACAGATCGGACTTATTATAGTGGACCTTGCAAAGACCGCACCAATGGCACCTTCTTATCTTGAGACAGTGCATCCGATCCTTGTGAACCATGGAATTATCGTGGGAATGCTGCTAAGTGCAGTTGCCTTTTTTGGTGTATCACTTATAACAAAGCCATCGGATACTGTGAACCTTGCTCCGTTCTTTGAGGGTGAGGCTGAGAAACTGGCATTGCATGATGCACAGACTGTGGACGAATCAAACCCTGAGTACATACAATTCCTTGGAAGACTTAAAGAGAAAACGATAGGTGAACGTGCACATCTGCACTTGAACCTGGAGTCATCTGCAACGGTCAACTGGAACAATTTCATTGATAAATTAAAATCAATGTATCCTGCATGGGTTACTCCAAGTGGGAATGATTCCGTTTACAGGCTAACACAGGCTGACATGCTTGCATGTGTTTCGATAACACGTGGTCATGATGAGAAAGAGGTCTGGTTCGCCTCCGAGCCACGTACCGAATTCATTGACAGGCAGCGCAAGGAGTTATTTATTGCATTTGAAGAAGTTGAGAACGTACTAAAGAGCTTTGGTCTGATCGTCTGCAACCCCAGAGAAGACTGAAGACCGGGAGGATAGCCAATCATTCTACCTGCATGCCTGCTTAAGGTATGCAGGTAAAACTCAACGGCATTACACTTCTTTCGTTACAAAAGCGTTACATTGATGTAATAATATGGACTTTTAGTTGCCTAACAATGAAGAATGCAACATTATTGACACTCTTAACCCTGATTTTTGCAGTTTTCACAGCAGGCTGTATCGATGAACTTATAGCAGTCGACCAGTCGGCTGACATACCGGACATATATGCCTACGAATTTGATGTTTTTGTAAATGAAACTGCAAAAGACGATAGTACCATTGTAAATACAACTACCTTTTATATATCAAATAATGCGAGTGTCAAGGCAGTACACATGCTTGTGAATGCAAGCATTGTGGACATCATGGCAATCGATGATCTGAGTTCAAACAGTGACACGCCTACCAATATTGTGGTTATTGCCGATCATGCAAATGAAACATATGCATCCATTGAAAGGTTCACCATCTATTCACGTGCAAACAGTGTTTCAAATATCAACTACTCCCTGACGAAAAATGTTGTATTCGGACAAAAACAGACATATCTGGAATTCAACGAAACCATAACAGGGTTTGTGGCATATACAATGTCGATGCCAAAGGGACAGGACTTTGCACACCATCCAACATCTACTTCCATCGTGCGGCTCGTGCTGCCTCCGGGATATACAACAGGGAACCCTTTTATCGGAACTGCGCGCCCAAAACCGGATAAGGTCTATTCTGACGATGAAGGTCGGGAGAACCTCATCTGGTATGATCTTGAAGCCAATAGAGACACAATTATTGTGAAATATTATTCAAGATCCGCACCACGGATGCTTTTGATCGGGGGAACGATCCTTGCAATCGGTACGCTGATCATTCTTGCAAGCAGTCGTATCACACAGCAGAGACTTAAAAAAATACGCGACCAGATCGAAGAGGATGCCAGCAGAAGAAAGAATGATAAGAAATAAGGTACATTACCTGCCGACATTGTATTGAATATTGGATGATTTGATATAGAGGGTCACGAATGAAGTTAGACTGGAGCAAGGATAACATCGTTTTTAGCTATTGTAAAGAAGCAGACCTGAAAGACATAGCATCAATGCTTTCGAAGGAGAGTGTATGCAAGTATCTCTTTTTCGGACCGAATACGGAAGAGGAAACAATCGCTTATTTTTCACCACTTATCAGTTCAATAAGGGAGTCCTTGAAGGAAGAAAAAATACCGGATTTCAATGTATTCACGATCAGGGGAAAGAATACGGGCAAATTTATAGGTCAATGTGCATTGCTCCCGATCGAATTCACCAACGGGAATTACCTTATCGGATATCAGATAGATGATACCCAATGGAGAAAAAGGTATGGAAGCACTGCCTGTGAGTTTCTGGTATATTATGCCTTTAATGTACTTGATGCGTTCAGAATTACAGGGGATTGTGCGGAAGGAAACCTGGCTTCCGAAAAGACAATGTTAAAATCGGGTTTTCGGGCAGAGGGAAAACAAAGAAAATACTGGTTCAATGAAGGTAAATGGTACGACAGGCTCCTTTTCGGTTTACTGGAAGATGATATTTCCAAAGATAGAATGGCAATATTGAGAAATGACTACAAATGATGTAATAGTAGTTTACAAATCAAAAACATTCACAGGATTTCAAGCCAGAAAATGAAAGGGACACGAAATTAATTAGGTAATACGTTCGTTACTGTGCACATATCTCAAATGTCATTCCGTCATATCCAAGAGGAAGGTTTTTTGATTCTTCATCATGAGGTTTGAAGTAGTGGCTCAGGTGTGTCATTACAACCTCTTTAGCCTCGATCTCTTTTGCTAAAGCCATTGCTTCCACCGAGTTCATGTGTTTTTTAACCTTAACCGTAGGTGGTACAATTGCATCCACAACCAGCAGGTCAGGCTGGCGGATCAGTTCAAGGCTCTTTGGTGGGAAATCTTTCTGCGCATCTGAGGTGATCACCACTTTTTTATTCCCCTCACAGACGATAACACCTACCGCCTTTTTGGCAGGCGGGTGCTTTACTTCGAAAAGGGTAAATGTAAGACCGATCAGTTCAAATGGCTCATACATCAAGACGTCATGCCGGATAGGTTTCAAAAAATAAAGATAGTCAAGAATATAATCAAGTGTCTCAGTGATCCCATAGACATCAACGTTGCTCTGCACCCTGTGGAACTCCCCGAATCCTGCATAATGGTCATAATGACCGTGCGTCCATATCACACCGTCAATATGGCAAATCTTGTTTTCAAGCATCTGCTGCCTGAGATCCGGACCTGTATCAATAAGAACTTTGCCTTTATCGGACTCAACAAGAACTGAAAAACGCAGTCTTCTGCTTTTTCCGCCACTGTATGCATCCATGCATGTGGGGCATTTACATCCGATCACCGGTGTACCGGTGGCATCACCCGTCCCAAGTAAGGTCACTTTCATTGGAACCTCGATAGATATGATGCCATCCTAGATCGGGTATTCATCAGACTTGATCTCTGCACGTTCATTAAAGTTATCAACAGCCTTTAGCATATCGTCCTGGGTGAGCGTCATTCGTTCTTCCACCAGTGCACTCAATACTGCCTCGCGTATCACCATTCGAAGGTCTGAACCTGAGTAGCCATCCGTTAATGCGGCAACTTCATCATTATCGATGTCACCTTCGATCTCCCTTGTAACGATATCCAGGATCTTTTTCCTCATGCCACGATCAGGCAGCGGGAAGCCCATGATCTCGTCGAATCTCCTCCAGGCTGCAGCATCCAGCATTCTCGGATGGTTGGTTGCAGCAACCAGAAGTACACCGTCCCTTGTGAGACTGATCTCATCGATTGCTTTTAGCAGCGTGTTCACGGCACGCTTAAGAGCAGCATGCTCATCTGATGCCCGCGTCTTTGCGACAAAATCGAATTCATCGATGAACAGTATGCACGGGTTCAGCCGTTTGGCAAGCATGAATACACGGTCGATGTTCTTTGCGGTCTCACCGAGATACTGGTCTGTTATCATGGAAAGTTTGACCTCAACGAAGGGGATCGAAAGATGCCCGGACAGTGCCCTTGCAACAGATGTCTTCCCTGTACCCGGTGGACCTACCATCAATATCTTGCCCAGATCATAGAGCCCGATCCGATTGAGATACTCCCTGTACTGGATGGCTTTTACGATCTTTTGAACTTCATTTTCCTGGTCCTTTGTCAGGACAAGGTCTGCAAGGGGCTGTATAACATCCTCGGGAGCGACTATATGTGCCAGTTTGAGCATCTCGTCCCCCCCTTCACCTTCTGCGATCTCACTTACAAGAGATTCGATCCATTCCCTGCCCACTTCTTTTGGTCCTGTTCTTGAAAGTGCGCTTTTGTAGTCTGCTCCATTATCTTTTTCCTTTTCATAATAAAAAGCAAGAGCAGGATTGTTTGCAATCTTCTCTGTTGCATCTTCCTGTTTTTCGAACCATTCTGATGCGACCTGGAATGATGTCAGTTTTATTTTGAGGTCGACCTTGTTGAGGTCTATAAAGGGAAGTGTTTTTACAGCAGCATGCACGTCTGCAACATCACATATTTTTTCAACATCAGAGACAGAAACAATAATTGGTTTTGGAACATATTTGTGTTTACGGCTCCAGTAAGCCTTGCGTATAACCTTTGGAAGGTCATTAACGTCCATTTCAGAATATCGGTTATATATCTCTGCGGTCAATAATAGTTCTACAATATCGAGGTTTGTACCGGACATGTTTTTTACCTGAGTTGTTATTAATTAAAAAAGGCATTCGCCAGACCATAATACTATGTATTCTTCTATGATATAACTTGCGCATAGGTGCCAATAACGGGATGAGGTTATCTAATTAGCTTCTAAAACTCCTTTTCTAATTAGACAACATTATCTTAAAAAAATCTCCCAAATGAGTTTCTGTTTTT
>JAFGQV010000032.1 GCA_016935475.1 Methanosarcinaceae archaeon | reverse complement strand
GCAGTGGGAAAGGATTTCAGGATATCACCGTATTTCCTGAATTCAGGTGCAGGCTTCGGAGGTTCATGTTTTCCCAAAGACGTAAAGGCACTTGTCGGCAAGGCAAAAGATATTGGCTACGACCCGATCCTCCTTGGGTCCGTGATCAAAGTGAACGACCAGCAGCCTCTCAGGATGGTCGAACTGCTCGAGCAAAAGATCGACACTGTTCAGGGTAAAAAAATTGCTGTGCTTGGACTTGCCTTTAAGAACGATACGGATGACATCCGTGAGTCGCGCTCAATACCGGTCATTGCAGAACTCCTGCGTCTCGGTGCAGAGGTTTTTGCCTATGACCCCATGGCATCCGGGTTCATGGAGAAAGTATTCAGCAACATCACCTATTGTGACACCGCAATTGAAGCACTCACAGATGCGGACGCGTGTCTTGTGATGACCGAATGGGACGAGTTCAGGTCACTTGATCCTGAGTTCGGTGTGATGAAGAACAGGCTTGTCATCGACGGAAGGCATCTGATAAAGGTCAGGGACCTCGAGGAAGATATTGATTACGTGGGTCTATGCTGGTGACCGGGCAGGTACCAGCACCGCTAACCAATCTGTGACCCAATAAAAATACGACCTGTGACCGTGACCTGAAGTTTACGTTGCCCTGTAGTATTTCCCATTCTTAGATTCGATCTCTATTATCCTGCCCTCTGCAAGCAGGTTCCCGATGATCGGTAACAGGTCAGTCTCATCGATATCAAGGGATGAACTTGTCTGTTTGAAGGTGCACGGTCTTCGAAGGATCAGGTCATAGACCTCATCGACCAGGTTCTCGTGCTGTATGCTGGACCTTTTTCTTTTCAGCCCTTTAAGTACAAGCCGGACCCGATGCCTTCCAAAGCTTTCATCGAATTTCTGTGCGATCTCCTTAAGTCTGCTGTCCGGGACCGGAACGATGAAATCCTCTGCCGGTGGTCTGCTTGTTGTAAGGACCTCTATTTCATCAGGGTCTATGGCTGTCAGGACCTCTATCAGTTTATCAATTTCTTCATCCGTGGTATTCACGGGATATTCCTTACTGGAACCTATGAACATTACCTCGATCGCAAGCTTCGGACCATCCAGCTTTTTAAGTGCTTTCAGCCCTTCTATGATCTCTTCGAGTTTGATCCCCTCAACCGGCCGGTTGATAGCCTTAAAGGTCTTCTCATTTCCGGAAACAAGGGTGGCAACTACAAGATCAGCATTTTTCAGGTTGTCCCTCACCTTTTCTTCACCCATAAGGGATGAGTTCGTAATTACACAGACGGGAAGATCGCTGATATTTTTTATCTCACGGATCATCTCCCCTAGATTAAGGTTTAGTGTGGGTTCACAGGTTCCGGAAAACGTGATGTAGTCAAGGTCTTCAACTTTCCTGTGATAGTTCTTAAGACCTTCAACAACCTCTTCTGTGGTAACGATGCCCTTTGCATCCTCCGGACGTGAAACCATTTTATCCACATGTCCGAGCTGGCAGTACACACAGTCAAAATTGCAGTTCTTCTTTGTTTCTCCTCTCTTTATGACATCGATCCCGAGGGACCTTCCAAGCCTCCTTGAGAGGATCGGACCGTAAATAATTCTTGGCTTCATGGTAACTAGATTATCTTAAAACATTGTTTCTTCAAAAAAGGAAAAATAAACCCGCTTTTTTGCGGGCTTATTCGGTCTCTGTCTTTTGTGCTTTTAGTTCATTCAACCTTCTGGTAAGGTTTTCCATTTCATCTTTTAAAAGCTTGTGTTCTCTTTCAAGAGCACTCATCTCATTTTCGAGAATACCCATTTCCTCTTCCTTTGATAATGGGTAATTCTCTACTGGGGGGGCATAATATCCCGGATAGCCGAACCTCATCGGTCTTACGAATCTCCTGAAGGCAAAGCCTCTTCCCCTTCCGCGACCCATTCTTGCAGGTACAAAATTCGCGTATCCTGGTGCATCGTAACCTGCACAGTATCCTGCTCCTCTTCCTGTCATCGAACCCATTCCTCTTGGTCCTGTTCCGTCTCCACCTGGCATTGTTTTATTCCTCCTTTTAGTTAATTATGTCCGCACCATAAATGTTCCACATTCAGGGCACTTTGATTGATTGCATGGCACTCCCAGCTGATGGGGTTGCTCATAGCCACAACTCGGGCATCTGCATCCGCCTTCTGGTCCGCCAAAGCCGGCACCTCTGCCTCCACCGCCTTGGCCTCTGCCTCCACCACCTTGGCCTCTGCCTCCACCTCTTAATCCTCTTCCTGTCATTGCCCCCTGTCCCTGGGGACCTGTTCCGTCTCCACCTGGCATGATATAATTTCCTCCTTTGATCCGTATCGTTTTTCCGTTTACCAGTGCGTCTGTTATTTTTTCTAATGTTTTGCGTAACGTCCTTTGAAAAGTAGATTGATGTATCTGCATTCTGATCGCAGCCTCACTCTGGTTCAATTGTTCAAGATAGTTCAGCCTGAGCGTTTCCAGTTCATCAATGGTTATACTGACCTCTTTGGTAGGGTCCATTGATCTTCCACATGGTTCAAAGTAGCGTGGATTATGTTCAAAGCTCACCAGTCTATTTTTTCTCGGGCGTCCCATATTATGCATTATGATGCATTACTCTTAATAAAGATAACGGTATTTCCAATAGGTTGATGCTTAAAAAAATATTGAAGAAACTATTATCTATCAATGGTAGCACTTTATGCCGTTTGGATCAAAACACCTGTTACATGAAACGCAGGAAACGCCTTCTATCTTCCCCTGTTTAAGTTTCATTACCAGTTCGGGTTCGTTGATAAACGGGCGGCTCATGGAAACCATATCTGCATAGCCTTCTTTGAGCAGTGACTCCATCACTGACCGTGTCCTGATCCCCCCGACCAGGATAACAGGAATATTCACAGCACTTTTGATCATCCTTGCGTATTGCTTGAAATAGGCTTCCTTTTCCATACTGTCAATTGCAGGCTGGGACATCACTTCTCCGGATTCCATGATCCCGCCGCTGACCTCGATCGCACAGACAGTGTTATTCTCCAGTATCTTCGCTATCTCAACAGCATCTTCCGGGGTGAGTCCTACCTTACCGGAAATTGCATCAAAACCATCAGTGCTGTTCAATTTGACAAGTATCGGAAGATCAGCGCCAACCATCTCACGTATGCGCTGGATTATCTCCACGATTATCCGGGTCCGGTTCTCCACCGTTCCTCCCCATCTATCGGTTCTGCGGTTCGTGTACGGGGATATGAAATTACTGAGAAGGAAACCGTGTGCGCAGTGCAGTTGAACGCCATCGAATCCAGCTTCCTTTGCACGCCTGGCAGCATTTGCGAAATCTTCGATGGTCTCAAGGATATGGGATTCGCTCATTTCCACCGGAGTTATGCCAGATGAGCTATCAGTCACAGCCGACGGTGCAAAAACTACCGGATCTTCAGTCGATATTCTGGACTGCCTGCCGCCATGGACTATCTGGAGGACTATCTTGCTTTTGTATTTATGGACCCTGAACGTGATCTGCCTGTATGGCTCGATGAAACGGTCGTCATATATCCCCTGCTGGAACTCACTGCTTTTCCCGGAGGGATTTACATACGAGTAGCCCGTGATAATAAGCCCCACCTCATTACTGGCAAGCTCTTCGTAGATATCACCGATCATGGGCGTCGGAGCACCGTCATCTTCTGCAAGCCATTCATGGGTCGCCGAGCGAACAAAACGGTTCTGTATCTCAAGGTCTGCTATCTTAATGGGTTCAAATAGCATGATACGTTATTAAACTGCGGAGATTTATATTCCTTTCTTTCCTTCCTGGAAAATAAAGATGTAGAGAATGGGCAGGATACCGGCGGTGTTCAGTATGAGCAATGCTACAAACCAGTACTTCTGGCTGTTTCGGGCTGCTTTCCACAGTGCAATGCCTTTCCAGAATACCTCCCAGAAAACCAGTATTAGAATAATTCCCACATATGCCATCTCAAATGCCGGGATCTCAGACATGTTATCATCAGGCAATTGGATTTTTAGGATTTATAAGTACGTACCCCATTTCAATTCCATCCGGGTCGTCTTAAGTAAAATGCAGCATCATCCTCATTTTATGGATTGCTTTATGCCGTTGATCTCTTCCTGCAGTTCCTCATTCCGGACCTTATATGCAAGCATTGTGCCGAACAGTAAAAAGAATGCTATGAAATTAACAAGCAGTGTGAGTTTGAGCGATGTCCCTTCAAGACCTCCGCCGCCGCTGCCATATGCACTTCCGCCGAACATGAGGGGATGTGCCGAGCGCCACAAACGGATCGATAGGAAGCTCAGGGGAACGGATGCAAAGCCAACGATCCCGAAAACCGCAGATAAACGCGCACGTTTTTCAGGTTCATCCACAGCTTTTCGCATCATCAGGTATCCAAGGTAGACCAGGAAGAACACAAGGGATGTCGTAAGTCTTGGCTCCCATATCCAGTACCATCCCCATGTTGCCTTCGCCCAGATAGAACCTGTCGCAAGTACCAGGAACGCAAAGCAAATACCAACCTCAGCAGCCGAACGTGCCAGTATGTCCCATTTGTGGGTTCGTTCCCGCAGGTACATTATGCTGGCAACAAATACCACAAAAAATGCAAGATAGGAAGT
>JAFGQV010000031.1 GCA_016935475.1 Methanosarcinaceae archaeon | reverse complement strand
GGCTAAAATCGGTGCTAAAAAGAAGTATATCGGAAAACGAGCATACGTAATAATCATCAAAGACTAATCAATTATGCAACACAGCATCAGAAAATACATTGTCCAGGAATTTGTGGATTGTTGCACAAGAGGGTGATCTACTTTGAAAGCAATCCAGATCACTTTACCCATGAACATCGTTAAAATGAGTCCTGCAAATACAGCGTCTGAAGTTGTTAATTTTTGTTTTGTCATTATTTTCACAGTCATCTCGTTCAGTCAATGATCGATAGTTTTGAGAAATATTGTTTCTTAGATTTATATGTCTGCTATATCCGGAGGATAATAGACCTGAAACTCACTCTTCCTCATACACAAATAGCTCTTCAATCGTCACATCGAACAATTTTGCCAGCTTGAAGGCGAGACCCAGAGATGGATCATATTTTTGTTTTTCTATGGCATTTATCGTCTGTCTGGTAACGCCCACCTTATTAGCAAGGTCTTCCTGGGTCATATCATGGATCGCTCTCTGCACCTTAAGGGTATTTTTCATAGACATCCCCTACATCTTACTTTTATAGTATGCATAGAGCCCGAGGTAGCAGTACATCATCATGAAAAAAATGACGCTCACCATACTGGCAGCATTTATCGATGCCAGTATCTCTGAAAAAAGAGGGACATTGCTTATCAAGGAAATCAATGCGAAGGCAAGCAAAAAGATAACAAAGGTCAGGTTGCCTGCTCTTTGCTTGATCTGTCTCAACCTCTCATCTGTCAATACCAGTTGATATTTTTTCTGGGCACTGATCAATACGACCAATCCTGCACCCACACCTATAAAACCAATAATAAGACTGTTCTTCAGAACCCCAATCAGAACACCTGTAACCGATATGACCATTGAAAGTATCCGAAAGATATTATACATTTTTTCATCGCTGGCTTTTGTCAAGTAATCTCACCTTTATGTAAATTATGTATTACATAAAGTATATAATACTTTTCTTTATTGGAACCGGTCAGTCCACTAGAAATCAGAAGCACATTTCCCGGTGAGCAATAATACTTTATATATGGATCATACAATAATTCAATAACAGGGGGTTAGTATGAACAAGACTACTGTAAATCTGATAACCGTGTTCTTAGTGGCAGCCATTGTTTTTGTTGCTGGCTGTGCTGCAGAAGAGAAAACCACTCCTGAAGAAACACCGGTATCCACACCCACGCCAGAAGAAAAGGAACCAATGCCTACCGGTCACGAGCAGGGTGGAGAACCGGATATCAGCTATATGGGACTGGCAGACGTTTTCAAAGGAACATCAGGGATCGATGTCTCGCTGTCCGATGTTGAAATCGATGAGGATGACGTTACTCTTTTGGCTTTCATGGTCCAGCCTGAGGCCGAGGGCACATATCCGGGTATCATAATGATCCATGAATGGTGGGGACTCAATGATCACGTTAAAAGCATGGCTGATGTAATGGCACGTGAAGGGTACGTGGTGCTGACGGTAGACCTATTTGATGGTAATGTCGCCACGACCGTTGAAGAAGCACAGGCAAACATCAGGGACAATCCCAATGAGGAAACGATCCCGAGGATGCAGGCTGCCCTGAAATATCTCCGTAACCAGGCAAATGTAGACCCCGGCAAAATCGCATCCCTTGGCTGGTGTTACGGCGGAGGTCAGTCATTCCAGCTGGGTATCAACGAAGACCTGCAGGGAGTCGTGATATATTACGGTCAGATCTCCACAGATGAAGCTGTCCTTGTTGAACTGGACGAGCCGGTCCTGGGGATATTCGGAGCCGATGACACCAGTATTTCGGTCGGGGATGTCCGCGAGTTCGAAAGGATCCTGACGGAGCAGGGAACAAGTGCAGACATCTACGACTATGAGGGAGCAGGTCATGCCTTTGCAAATCCGACAAACACACAGGCTTTCCGGGAAAAGCAAGCTATCGACGCATGGAACAAGACCCTTGATTTCATGAGGCTTAACCTGAAAGAAGAGTGAATCTGGCGTAAAAACAAACAAGAAAGTGAGTGGAGTATATCAACACCATTTACTTTTTCGCGATTCTCCTCTTTACCTTCCCCCATGCTTTAGTTATAAGGAAACTCTCGTCCATGTTCCCGATCATTGTCACGAATTTTTTCATGGGTGTCGCAAAGGAGATTTCATCCCTTTTGACATAAGGTCGTGCCGAAACATCGAACATGCCCACAATTGCCCTCGGTTGTTCGGAATCGATCTCAAGATATGGATACTGGACAATACTGGAACACCCTGCTCCAAATGGGGAATATACGCCGTTTATATCCGATCGATCAAAACCTGCCAACGCGAAAAGACCGGAGACAACATCAGGTCTGGCAAAGAAGATCACAACCTCGGGGTCATCCGATTCCTCCAGCTGGTCCCACCGTTTGAATACGGCATACTTAGAAGGTGCTTTGAAAACCGGTGCATTTTGCATTAATTCCTTCACGAGTTCGGGTGATTTCTTATAGCGTTCACCTTCAAGTTTGCCCGGAATACCGTGGGAAAGGAAATATTCGAAACCCGGCATAATCTCTTCTGCAAAACCGAGATATCTCCTGCCGCCAAAACAACCGATAGACTCTGCATCAAGACATAAGGACCTGCCCCTTCGAACATGAGCCAGCGCTCCGATCAAGCATCTCGACACCGAACCCGGTAAAACCAGTTCAGCATGTCCTTCCTCATCCGTGTAGTATAAGGTGATGGGGAGTTCCGCACCATCGAAATACTTTTCCCATAATGTAATGAATTTGTCCCTGAGTTCTTTATCCATAGAGAGACCACCTTATAGAGATTATTTCTGATGTGGATTTATAGTTTCTTATTTTGATTGAATGATGATGGTGTTTTAGGTGAATGACTGTGGAATTCAGAAGAAAAATACTGCTCTGAAGAGCAATAAGAGAGGAAAAAATGAAAAAATAAAGATAGGTGTATAAGTTCGCCTAATCCCAATTTCTCACATAGAAAAGTGCCAAGAAAAGAAAAAAAGGATGTTAATTAAAACATCCATTTCACGGGAAGAGAACGATGTTTATCTTAACACCGTAGGTTGATGGTGTGATCATGTCATTTACGACAATAGCACCAAACTCTGGCATAACCTCAAGTCTAAGAGGTTCCCTGGGTGCGAAGGTCAGATCTGTGCCGGGTTTGAGCACGATGTTGACGAGATCCCCTCCGTTTATAACCGTTCTATTGGTCGTGGATGCATCCAGTGAGTTATCATCATCTCTCATCTCGACAACATAAAATTGTTTTGAAGTTAGTGTTGCGGCAGAGGCACTGGTGGTATAAACGATGCCCTCCAGACGTACTGTTTCGTTCTGCAGTGTCATTTTCACCTGTCCCAGATCCACACCCTCTGATCCTGCCATCACCTTTATTGTAACGTTAATGTGTTCAAAATCATTCGAAGTAGCGCCTGACCTGGCTCCAACTATCTGTGCAATAGCAAGGTTTGAGGAGACTTCCTGTACCGTTTGTTTCCCTGTTGCCTGTGCTTTCTGCTGAAGGACACCGGATGTCTGGATCAGAACTGATGCAGCAACGGCTGCAATCAAAACCATAGCAATGAAGATAATGAGAGTACCAATGCCGACCTGTGCCCGGTCATCTTTTTTCATATGCAACTTAACGTTTGCTTTCATGTTACAATCCTCTAATAGATAATCATATACAAATTGAATTATTAAATATCTAATGCAGAAAAGTGTTTTTGTTATATAAATATTATTTGGATAGAAATATAAAACGCTCACGAAATAAAAATAGGCGGAGAAGTTCATCCATTCTCTGCGAATCACACCAGAAAGTGTCAAAAAAAGAAAAAAAGATGTTAATTAAAACATCCATCTTATGGGTACAGTACAACGTTTATCTTAACACCGTAGGATGCTGGTGTATTTAATTCATTTACGATAATAGTACCAAACTCTGGCTTAACCTCGATCCTAAGAGGTTCCCGGGGTTCAAAGTCCATGGATGTACCAGGTTTAAACACAAGATAAGCGAGATCACCTGAGTTTATGACCGTTGTTGTGGTCGTGGATGCATCCAGTGAACCATCTTCATCTCTCATCTCAACAACATAGAATTGAGTTGATGAAAGGTTGGCTGGATCGGCGTTAGTTGTATATCCTATGTTCTCGATACGCTCTGTTTTGTTCTGCATTGTTATTTTTACCTGTCCCAGATCGATAGCCTCTGCTCCTGCCATAACCTTTAAAGTAACATTTATATATTGAAAATCATTCGATGTAGCGGTTGATCTGCTTCCAATGATCTGCGTGATCGCAAGGTTTGAAGCAACTTCCTGTATCGTTTCCTTTCCGGTTGTCTGTGCTTTCTGCTGAAGGACACCGGAGGTCTGGATCAGAACTGATGCAGCAACGGCTGCAACTAACACCATTGCAATAAAGATGATGAGGGTGCCAATACCAACCTGTCCATGAGTATCCGTTTTCATATACAATTTACTATTTGTTTTCATGTTAAAATCCCTGATAAATGATAATATCCAAATTGAATCATTAAATATCTATTAAGAAAATTGTTTTTGTCGTATAAATATTATATGGCTAAAAATATAAATTATCTAAATATATGATTGAGTGAAGATATTCTTTTTCTAACCTCGCACAATAAAGCAGCTTCAATCTTATCAAGTCACAAATGCTAAATACCACTCACCCCCATAAAAAAGTGGAGGTTATTGGAATTGGTTTCGTCCACAATTATCCTTGTTCTTTGTCTGGTTGCATTCGCAGCTATTCATAGCCTTATGGCAAGTCTGCCCTTCAAACGCCTCATCATACGAGTCCTGGGTTCCAGGGCAGACATATTGTATATGCCGGTATTCAGCCTAATCGCAGTGCTAACGATATTGCCACTTGCCTATCTGCTCTACAAAAACCCGGGCCCGGTTCTCTACATAGTGCCCTCGCCCTGGCGCTGGCTGATGGTCGGTGGACAGTTAGTCGCTGCAATCGTTGCCCCCAGAGCTTTGCTGGATGCACCCCACAGATTCAGGATACGATCACAGCTATCTGCACCAAAGACCCCTGAAGCAGGTCCCCTGAATATCCGGGGCATTTACCGATGGGTCAGGGACCCCTTCCTGCTCTCAGGACTGGTAATGATCTGGCTCACCCCCTTTATGACCGTCAATCTGCTTGTCATTTACCTTTTGATTACCATATACCTGTACATGGGGTCCTTGCACTGGGAGACGCGGCTGGTATCACAGTTTGGTGATGAATACCGGGAGTACCAAAGACGGGTGCACAGGATAATCCCCAAATCAGGAAGACATAATTAATATTTTCTAAAAACATTTATTTTTTTGAAGACAAGGAAAAAGTCGACATCGTTATATATTCCCTCCTGCGATAGAATTAAAAATATAATATCAAAATGGATAAGTGGTACTATCTCAAAACGTTCTGGTTATTTCTCAGCGATAATTGTGGTGTTTGGTTTTATTATCACTGGAACCGTTTTCGGCATAGATAATGCTAGAGCCGATTCTGGTTCTGATCCCGCTTTGGACCTCTTCAAAGACCTGCAGGAATATATCGATTTGCACATGGGGGAATGTGTTGAAAAATACGAGAAACTGCCCTCTTCTGCAACAAATCTATTCAAAAATGAAGAGTTTCTTGTAACTATAAAGCTGAATAACGGGGACTTTCTGAGGATCAAGGCAGTCAAACAAGATACGGACTTAGTGGAATTTCGGCAGTTAACAGAAGGCGAGGAGTTCAATCCTTCTATTAGAGTATCTACCGATGAAGATACGGTTCGCGACATAATAAGCTCTGACACAGACCGCCAGGCATTTACCAAGGGCATCAAAGCGCTGGACGATGGAACAATAAAAATAAAAATACACGGTCTTTTTAAAACCGTTGTATTCTGGGTCGTAGAAAAGAGCATTTCCTTTGCTTTAGAGCATAACCTTCCAGAATACGCTATGATCGAACAGAGTATATCTTATCTGTTTAATCATTAATTTAACAGAATAAGAAAGTTGAGTGCATAGAATATGCACTCATGTCACTTCTTTTCCACAAACTTCCTGTAGAGCCGTGCCTGGAAGCCATGGTACTTTGCAAAGCCCTCTGCATCCTTCTGGTCAATGCTCTTGCTGTCAAATGAAACCAGATCCCCGGAATAAAGGGCATATGGTGATGTCCTTGCCAGTACGGTCACACTGCCTTTATACAATTTAACAGTCACCGTGCCGGTCACGCGTTCCTGTGTCTGATCTATGAAGGCATTAAGGTCAGCAAACAGGGGTTCGTCCACGAGCCCGTAGTATGCGAGTTCTGACCACTGTGCATCCACTGTTGCCTTGAACTTGAGTTCCGCGCGGGTGAGCACCAGTTTCTCGAGGTCCCTGTGAGCTGTCAGCAGGACAGTTGCTGCCGGATGCTCATAGTTCTCCCGGGCTTTCAATCCAAGCACGCGGTCCTCGATCATATCGGTACGTCCAACCCCGTGTGACCCTGCGATCCTGTTCATCCTATCGATCAGTTCCACACCATCAAGCATTTCACCATCAATGGACACCGGTACACCGTTATCGAACCCGATCTCCATGACCTGTGCACCCGGTGCTTTTTCCGGGGAAACCGTCCACTCGTATATCTCTTCAGGTGGGACATAGCCCGGATCTTCCAGTCTACCGCCTTCGATGCTCCGGCTCCAGATGTTCTCATCCACGCTCCATGGCTTGGCAGTGGTCACACTTACCGGTATACCGTGCTCTCTGGCATACTCGATCTCCCACTCGCGGGTCAGGTTCATATCCCTCATTGGTGCAAAGACCTCCATGTCCGTAAGCCTGAACACCGCCTCAAAACGAAGCTGGTCATTGCCCTTACCGGTACAACCATGAGCCAGAGCACCTGCACCTTCCCTTTCGGCAATCTCCACAACCTTTTTAGCGATCAGGGGGCGGGCGATGGACGTGCCCATCACATACCCTTCATAATCTCCATTGGCCTTGATGAGCGGGAAAATATAATCCCGCACAAACTCCTCCCTTACATCAAGAGTATAGTGTTTATCGCTGATCTTCTTAGCCTTTTCCTCTGCCTCTACAACATCTTCCCGCGGCTGTCCGACATCCACTGCCACTGTGATGACCTCATCACAACCGTATTCCTCCTTGAGGATCGGTATACATACAGAGGTATCCAATCCGCCAGAATACGCTAAAACTACTTTCTTTGACATATTTTCAATCCCTGATCCTAATAAATGAAAATGTATGAAATGTTATTTTCCAATCTCCTGCAGGACTTCCTTGTGATACTCATTGATCGACTTGATCGTGATCTCACCATTTTTCATGGACTCAATGGCATCGGCTGCTGCAAGTGCCGCCTGGATGGTTGTAATATAGGGTATCTTGAAGTCCACTGCAGCACGGCGGATCCGGAACCCGTCCTTACGTCCCTGCTTGCTTGTGGGTGTATTGATGATCAATGCAACATCATCCCTGCGCATCATATCGATCACATTTGGACTACCGTCATGTACCTTCTTAATGGTTTCCATCATGATGCCATGTTCTGCCAGGTAAATTACGGTCCCGCGTGTGCCCATCAGTTCGAGCCCCACATCCCGCATCTTACGTGCGACTGTCACAATCCTCTCTTTGTCCTCATTGCGGATGGACATGAATACCTTCCCGGTCAGTGGCAGCAGGTTATCCGCACAAAGCTGCGCCTTGAAGAATGCACGTCCTGCATCATAGTCAATACCCATGACCTCGCCTGTGCTTTTCATCTCAGGCCCAAGAACAGTGTCTGCGCCCGGAAGTTTGTCAAAAGGCAGGAGCACTTCTTTCACTGAAACGTGCCTGACCTTTGGCTCTTTCTCCTGTGTATACCCCAGACCTTTGAGGGTATGCCCGATGATCACCTGAGCCGCGATCTTTGCAAGAGGCAGTCCCACAGCTTTTGAGACAAACGGTATCGTTCGGCTGGAACGGGGATTTGCCTCAAGAACAAACACCTGCCCGCCCTTCTCAGCCATCTGGATGTTGATAAGCCCTTTCACATTAAGGGCCAAAGCGATCTTTCGAGTATAATCACGCACTATTTCGAGCGTATCTTCTGAAAGATACTGCGGTGGGATCACACAGGCGGAATCGCCGGAATGCACACCCGCTTCCTCGATATGCTCCATGATCGCACCGATCAGCACATCCTTACCATCGCACACAGCATCAACATCGATCTCGACCGCACCTTCAAGGAAATCGTCGATCAAAATCGGATGCTCGGGAGATACCCGCACAGCCTCACGCATATATCGCTCAAGATCGGTCCGGTCGTATACAATCTCCATAGCCCTTCCGCCAAGCACATAGGACGGCCTCACAAGCACTGGATATTCTATACGGCATGCCACCTCATGTGCCTCTTCCTTTGATCTGGCATATCCGGCATCTGGCTGGTTAATGCCCATTTTTTTCATCATGGAATTAAATTTCTCACGGTCTTCTGCAATATCCATGTCCTCAGGGGAAGTACCAAGTATCACGGTATCAATGTCATCTCTTCGATCAAGTTCCTTCTTAAGCGGCAGTGCCAGATTTACGGATGTCTGTCCACCGAACTGGACCAGCACGCCATATGGCCGCTCACGCTCGATCACGTTCATCACGTCTTCAAGGGTAAGGGGTTCGAAGAACAGCTTATCAGAAGTATCATAGTCTGTGGAAACTGTCTCAGGATTGTTATTGATTATATGCGCCTCGATACCCTCTTCCCGTATCGCTGATACCGCATGCACGGTACAGTAATCAAACTCGATACCCTGTCCGATCCTGATCGGTCCCGCACCAAGGATCAAAACCTTCTTGCGGTCGGAAGGATCTGCCTCGCACATGGTCTCGTAACATGAATAGTAATACGGTGTCTCTGC
>JAFGQV010000030.1 GCA_016935475.1 Methanosarcinaceae archaeon | reverse complement strand
GTTTTCATATTTTCAGACAGGATATTGTAAACGACCCTTCCGCTAAAATCGGCGATCTCTTTCAATTCGGGTATCGCATTTAAGATATCGTCTGCAGAGAACTGTGCGGTCACAGCACCTGTCCTGTAATCGATCTTGCTTGCAATGGTACCCCCGGTTGAAAGAATGGACACCTTCGGAAGTTCAGGACCACCTTTTTGGGCTTTTTTATCCTCCGAAACTCTGGGTCTCAGGGCAGGTTCCTGCTTTTTTCCAATAACCGTTATTATGGCATTTTCAGGGTCAATGCCGGCGTTATAACCGCTGTTCATTTTTATCACAATATGTTTGGTGGTACTTGGCATCACAATACCTTCATACACCGAACCGTTCTTTTCAATTCGTACCCTGTCGCCCTGTTCGAATTCCATGTTCATCCCTTTTTACTATCTTATAGATTCCTTATAGTGTACAACCGTACAAACGATCTCGCCATTCTATCTATTCCCTTTATTCCCGGAATCTTTTATACATCTATCAACGACTTCATGCAGGTTCTTTATTGAACCATCTATCCTGATGTTCAATTCTTTAAGAGCATGTTCATCATTTTCCAGCAAGTTCATGCGGTTTTTAAGACTTCTCTGCACTTCTTCAGGTGCAGGTCCACCTGGAACCCTGCGTTTTTTGATATTCGATACCGCATCAAGTGCCTCGCGAACCATCTCTTCGGTCAAACCCCGTGCACTCAGGCTCTCACCTATCACACTATGTGCCACTGCATCAATTTCGCCAATTGTGGGTTCGCCGCTTCCCCGTGCCAGCACACCCACTATCTGGTGCGCGGTCCTGAAAGGAATACCTGTTGATCTCACCATGGTATCTGCAAGTTCCGTTGCTGTGGTGAAACCCGTAACAGACTGTAAAGCCATGGTATCGGTATTAACTTTCATCGTTCCGATCATCCCATCAATAATCCGGACCGCAGTTCTTGTTGTCCCTACCGCGCGCCAGACGTTTGGTGTGGCTTCCTGAAGATCGCGGTTATAGCTCAATGGCAGACCCTTGCAGATCGAAAGGATCGACATCAGTGAGCCGATCACACTGCCGCTTTTCCCCCTTATAAGTTCGGCTGTATCCGGGTTTTTCTTCTGGGGCATAATGGACGAGGTGGATGCATACATATCATCCAGTTCTATAAAATTGAATTCGGATGTCGACCAGATAACGATCTCTTCTGCCATCCTGCTTAAGTTGATCATGATATTTGCAAACACGCCTGCAGATTCGATCAGGAAGTCACGGCTGCTTACCGCATCCATGGAGTTCTCGACCAGTCCGTCAAATCCAAGAAGCTCACAGGTGCGTGTGCGGTCAATGGCAAAGCCAGTGGAAGCAAATGCTGCTGCACCCAATGGACTCAGGTTCACCCTTGAAAAGGCATTGACAACACGCTCAAGATCACGGGACAAAGCATCTGCATGCGCAAGCAAATGATGTGCAAGGGTCGTGGGCTGTGCATGTTGCAGGTGTGTAAAACCCGGCATTATGGTCTCCACATTCTCTCCGGCGGTTTTGAGCAAGGTCTTCCTGAGCCCAAGAAGATCATCCATGATCCCCAGCATCTCATCCCTTAGAACAAAGCGGATGCATGTGGCAACCTCATCATTTCGCGAACGCCCGGAATGCATTCGCCCTCCCACATCTTCTCCCACAAGGTCTATGAGCTTTGATTCAAGTGATATGTGAATATCCTCGTAAGTATGGTCCAGATTTTCGATACCCATGTCCTTGATCGCCAGAAGTCCTTCCAGGATGCTGCTGCAATCGCTGCTACTTATTATCTCCTGCTCTTTCAGCATAACGGTATGCGCCATGTCAACTGCAATATCTGCCACGAAAATCCATTTATCAGCATCCATTGATGATGTGAACATGGTGACTTCTTTATCTGCCGCTTCCGCTAACCGTCCTCTTCTTAAAATATCGCTCATTCGATCCCTCGGGCAATTTTGATCAATATGTATCCATGACAATAAAATATGTAGCGTCCTATGGTGTAAACACTTAAAAAGATTCGTTTTTTCTAATTATTGATCTTTATCACCTGCAAAAAACTTAAATCGGTACAGATAATAGTAATTGTATGAAGTGGAGGAATTATTATGGTCGATGAAATAGAAGTTTTTAGATGCCGGATATGCGGTGACCCTTACATAGGAACAGAAGCACCCAGTAGATGCCCTTTTTGTGGCGCCCAAACAAAATATTTCATAGAGGCTGCCGATTGGGATCCCTCGGAGTTCGATGTGGTACTGAGCGAAAACAGTCGCATGAACCTTAAGAAGGCGCTTGATCTTGAGATCAATAACGCCGGATTCTATGAATGTTCCATGAACAAAGCAAAATCCGCAGAGGATGAATATTACACCGCAAAGTTCAAGGCACTGAAAAAGGTCGAATTCGAACATGCTTCTGCCATCTGCAAGTTCTTAAAGATTTCAGCTCCATCTCTTTCAGCGATCCTGTGCAGTGATGGTGCGGAAAGAAACACAAAGGAAGCATGGTGTCGGGAAAAAAAAGCCATTGAATCCTATTCGCAATTCAGAATAGAAGCAACAGAACCGCGTCTGAAAGAGTTTTTTGGTGCGCTGGTCGAGATCGAGACCGATCATCTGAACCTGCATGCTTCAAAACAATGATCCGTTTTTTTGGTATCTTCAAACTTCTCTTAATGTGGTCTAAAACCAATACTTGTTCAAAGTAACTCCGGGGTGTTACGGAGATTGATAGAAGCGGTCATGTTTGTTGCGTCAATACTGTTGCTGGTAAAGGGCAGCGACATACTTAGTGACTGCGCTGCAAGGACCGCCAAAATGTTTGGGATATCTGATTTTGTTATTGGTGTGACGATCATTGCACTTGGCACCTCACTCCCGGAATTTGCATCCGGTGTATATGCTTCCTACCTTGACAGAGGGGAAATAGTTCTCGGTGATATTCTTGGTGCAAATATTATCAATGTAGGTCTTGTTCTTGGATTGACATGCATGATAAAGCCACTTCCCATCAGGCACACAGAAATTTACAGTGGCTGGATACACCTTTTCATCCTTTCAATGGCATCCATTGTCCTGATTGTCGTAAATGGTCTCAGCAGGATATTGGGGTTGGTTTTTGCTGTTGCCTATTTGCTCTATCTGTGGAAAGTTATAAGGGAATATCGAACACTCGGGGTGGAGCCGGTCACGAGAGGTCCTCTTGTAAATAATATTCTTGGACTGATTCTGGGGCTTTCTTTGATACTTATTGGTGCTAAACTTCTGGTAAGTTCTATTATATTGTTTGCACAGATATTGGGGATATCTGCATTTACGATCTCCTTGCTTTTGATGCCCATCGGTACCTCAATGCCCGAACTGACCACTACGATCATCACTGCCAGAAAAGGCTATTCTACAATGGCACTTGGAAATATTATAGGTAGCAATATTGCCAATATCCTGTGGGTGCTGGGGGTAGCATCGATCGTCCGTCCCATCCATACCCATCTGCAGCAAATGCTGCCAGCGATCATAGTGATGTTGCTGCTAGCTGTATTGCTGATCACTTTTAAACGTTCAAAATATATGATCGAAAGAAAAGAAGGACTCTTTTTCTTGATGGTATATGTTGCTTTTGTGGGACTGAACATTGCATATCTGTGATCGGATTATTGCCAGAAATCTGATTATCCTTTTGCACTCAAAGGTTTTTATTTCCTGTAACATTTATTCAGATGCCCTTCGGATGATGGTTGGGTTACAAGGCTCACAACAACCGCGACGATTATTGCAAGGGGTGTTGCGATCAAGATTGGGTCGACCATGGTCCATGTTCCGGAGAGTATCGTTGTTCTTCCAAAAACTGCCTGACATATCCCAAGTGCTGCCGCTTCTTTTGCATTCACGAACACAAGCCAGAAAAGGCTGCTGAACGTTCCGGTAAGAAGACTTGCAATTGCACCTTCCTTTGACATGCGCTTCCAGAAGAGTGCACCTGTATAGAGCGGCAGGAATGCAGCCGAACACAGTCCAAAGAAAATTGCAGTTGCCCTTGCTATAATGCTTATTGGAAGAAGGTATGCAAGAACGACACTTGCAATAATGGTCAGTGCAATACCGATCCTTGTCACATCCACTGTTTTTCCAGCCTTGCCCTTCAGGAGATACTGGCGGTAGAAATCATGACCGATCGCTGTCCCCATTGTATGGTACTGGGAACTCAATGTGGACATAGCGGCTGCCAGCAGGGTTAGCATGAACAGGACAACAAAAAAATCCGGCATGGCGCTGTTGATATATTCAGGCATTATGAGATCCGTATTTCCTTTGGCAACTTCTATTGAAATAAGCCCTTGTGTCCTGAAGAAATAAACATTTGAGAGCGAACCAACAACATATGCAACACCTGCCATTATCAGGATAAAAGGTCCTCCTACAAAGACTGCCCTGTTAAGTGATTTGCTACTATTTACGGTCATGAACCTTACAACAAGCTGTGGCTGGGCAAGCACCCCTATTCCCACACCAAGGATCAGTGTGGAAACAAATGTCCACCATAGTGGTGAACCTAAAGTGGGCATTGCTGTCCATCCAAGATGTCCGCCTTTGATCATAGCTTCGGGAACCAGTGGTGCCATGTCGGTGAGTGCCTGGTGAGCGGCAGTTATTCCTCCAAGTTTAACATAGGTGAGTATCAGCAGTGCTGCCATGCCAAAAAACATGAGTGTGCCCTGCAAAGCATCGGTGTACATGACTGCAATCAACCCGCCAGTGATTACATATGCTGCAATAATGATCGTGAATATCAGAACTGCAACATCATAATTTATCCCAAGCGTGGTTTCAATAAACCGGGCCCCACCAATAAGTACGATCCCTGCATAAAGGGGCATAAATATTGCGATCAAAGCACCGGAAAAACCCTGTATGAACCTTGATTCGAAACGCCTTCCGAGTAGTTCAGGGAATGTCACAGCCTCCAGATTCCTGCCTATACGTCGGGTTCTGGACCCATATACGACAAATGCAATAAAGACACCAACAAATATGTTCATAAAGACGAGCCAGAGCAGTCCCATACCAAATGCACCGGCAACCCCGCCAAACCCAATTATTGCAGACGTACTGATAAAAGTTGCACCGTATGAAATTGCCATTATATAGGAATGGATATTTCGCCCTGCAATCATATAGTCATCGATATCGTTGGTCTTTTTATATCCCATCCACCCAAGATAGAAGATCACCAGCATGTATATCAGGACGACTATGCCAAGTACGGGGGTGCTTACGGTCATTTTATTCCTCCTCCTCGTCACCTTCGTTCCATTTCAACGCGCCGTATATCACACATCCGATTGCACTTAAAATGCAGAAAACATATGCAATCCATACATGGGGATCATCAATACCTAACATATAAAATCGTCCTTTTTTCAGTCACTGTGACATTTGATAGCATATGACATATATTAAATTATCGAAATTCACAAGGCATGATTCTTAAATAGATGTGTGGTAATAGATGGGCTATCTTCCAATACTAAGAACAAAGCAAATTAAGAACCCAGGTGAACGAATGTATGCAGATAGAATAAACTCATTACCTCCTTATTTGTTCGCAGCGATAGACGAAGCAAAGGAAGGGATGGTTGCAAAGGGTGTCGATGTCATTGACCTTGGCGTAGGGGACCCTGACCAGCCGACCCCTTCACATATCGTGGAATCCCTGTGTGAAGCCGTGCACGACCCGAAGACCCATGGATATCCGTCATACACCGGGATGCTTGCTTTTCGTGAAGCTGCTGCAAACTGGTGCAAAGAAAGCAGGGGGCTTGAGATCGATCCCAGGTCGGAAACACTCACCATGATCGGGTCTAAGGAGGGCGTTGCTCATATCCCGCTTGCGTTCATTAACCCGGGAGATGTAGTACTGGTCCCTGATCCTGCATACCCGGTCTACGATATCGGAACGAAGTTTGCGGGTGGAATTTCCCATATTATGCCGCTTCTTGAGGATAACAACTTTCTGCCGGATCTTGATATTATACCAAAGGACGTTCTTGCAAGAACAAAACTCATGTTCCTGAACTACCCCAACAACCCGACATCAGCAACTGCTGACACCAAATTTTTCGAAGAGGTTGTGGACTTTGCAAATGAGAATGGCATACTGGTTGTTCATGACAACGCATATTCGGAAATGGTCTTCGACGGGTACAAAGCACCCAGTTTCCTGAGTGTAGACGGTGCAATGGATGTTGGTATTGAACTGTATTCCCTTTCAAAGACGTACAATATGACAGGCTGGCGTATCGCTTTTGCTATCGGGAACCGTGAGATCATAAATGGTCTTGGAAAGGTCAAATCCAACATCGATTCCGGTGCCTTTGATGCCATACAGGTCGCAGGGATCACAGCACTTTCATCCTCACAGCAATGTGTTTCAGATATGAACTGGATATATACAGAGAGACGCGATGCCCTGCTTAAAGGGCTCAACGAGATCGGGCTTGATGTCAAACCTCCAAAAGCAACGTTCTACGTCTGGGCACCGGTTCCCGATGGATATGATTCGATCGGGTTCTCAAAACTGCTGCTTGAGACTGCCGGTATCGTTGCAACCCCGGGTGTTGGTTTTGGCAAATATGGCGAGGGCTACATACGATTTGCACTTACAAAATCTGTAGAGCGTATTAACGAGGCTGTTGAGAGAATGGGTAAACTGGATATCTAATATCCGGTTTTTATACCTTTTTTATACCTCTAACCCTATATCAGCAACGAATTCGCATTTATCCGGCTGCTTCGGATCATATGATCTGCGATAACGATTGCCACCATGGCCTCTGCAACCGGAACTATCCGGGGTGGGATTGTCGGGTCATGACGGCCATTGATCGTAATCCCCGTCTCACTTAAGTCCGACAGGTCAACGGTCCGCTGTGTTTTTGAGACGGAGGGTGTCGGTTTAACTGCAGCCCGGCAGACTATCGGCATGCCTGATGATAGACCTCCAAGTATTCCCCCGGCATTGTTGCTCCCTGTAACCACACGTCCGTCTTTGATCACAAACGGATCGTTCATCTCACTGCCACGCATACTGGCACATTCAAAACCTGCACCGATCTCAAAACCTTTGACGGCACCGATGCTCATTATGGCTTTTGCCAGGTCTGCGTCCAGTTTATCAAAAACGGGTTCTCCTATTCCTGCAGGTACGCCCCGGGCAATGATCTCTACGATCCCTCCAAGGCTGTCACCCTCGCGGCGTGCATTTTCCACCAGTTTGAGCATCTTTCCTGCTGCTTCAGGGTCAGCACATCTTATGTGTGTTTTCTCTACGTTTTCCCGGATCTCATCAAAGGACACGGGTCTTGCACGGATACCGCCAAGTTCGGTCACATGGGCAATAACCTCTATATCAAAATGAGACAGCAACGCCTTTGCAATTGCACCGCCGGCAACACGTCCAAGGGTTTCGCGACCCGATGACCGTCCACCACCACGGTGATCCCGGATACTGTACTTTACCTGGTACGGGTAATCCGCATGCCCCGGACGGGGAAGGTCTTTGAGATACTCGTAAGCACTGGGATCGGCATCTTTGTTCCAGACCAGCATCGATACTGGCGTACCTGTTGTCCTGCCTTCGAATATCCCTGACAGGATCTCTACACGGTCGGCTTCTGAGCGGGGTGTGGAAACCTCGCTCTGTCCCGGCCGCCGCCGATCCAGTTCTTTCTGGATATCGTTTTCGCTAAGGAGCAGTCCTGCCGGAACGCCATCTACAGTGACACCAACAGCTCTTCCATGCGATTCGCCCCATGTTGTGATCCTGAAGGTATGTCCAAAAGTGTTTCCTGACATCAATATAGTACATCTCCATGATGCTATATGATTTTTTGGATAGTATGCTGTTGCTGTCTGTGCGCCTGCAATATCCCGGAAACGATGTTTTCCATTTTTATGTCTTTGCAGGTTCGATGTGTACGATCACATCAGTAATACCCACAAAGTTCTCTTTCAATTGCTCTTCGACCTTGTGAGCCAGTGCATGTGCTTTATCCGTATGCATGTCAGGACTGACCCTGACGTGCAGGTCTATGTGAATATCGTCCGCCACTCCACGTGTTCGGATATTATGGCATTGGTCAACGCCCTCTATTGAGTTCACTACATCGCATATCGCTTCTTCGTCAAGCCGGGACATATCACACAGAGTATAGGTGCACTGGCATATGATCAAATAACCTGCACGGACAACGACTGCTGCAACAATAAGCGCGATCAAAGGGTCTACGATGGGGTAACCAAGTTTGATCGCAACAAGACCCGCTAACACTGATAATGAAACGTAGATATCACTC
>JAFGQV010000029.1 GCA_016935475.1 Methanosarcinaceae archaeon | reverse complement strand
TATGAAATGCTTGAGCCGTATGCGGTGAAAGTCGCACGTACGGTTCTTAGAAGAGGGAGAGCGAGTAATCGCTCTTTCTTATTCAGCAAGTATTAGCATTATCTAAAATTTGGGTGGAGCGAACTAAGGGGACGAATACAGATAATCGCTGTTGTGCGAGTGCAATAGCAACAAATACGCATTAACGAACGAAAGTTCATCGAGCCCCGCCAAGAAATTAATCCGATGTCATTAACAAAAATACTTTGGTATGAAAACACACCATTATTTTCAAGCACGTGGGTGTCCCAAAGAATCATGAAAGTTTCTTGTCTCATCCAATGCGAGACATACTTAAAGCACATCCAATTAGATACATATTTAAAGCAATCATAGCAAAAACTAAAGTCGCTATACCAGTTATGATGACGTATGTTTTATTTTTATGATAGAAGTGAGAGAGGATCATAGAAATTAGTGTGGGTACAATAACCAACGAGGGCACCATAAAAACACCTAAAATTCGATCGATGCCAAAGGTGTCAAAAAGTACCATTTGAATGAACTGAAATATTATCCCACAGATGAATGCTATACCCAATGATCCAAAGATTCTATTAAGATTCTTGATCTTCATCATAATTATTACTTCCTTCCTCTGTTGGTATCTCTTCACCATGCTCTATTAAGCTCTCTATGTACAATTCAATGGCTTCCCTTGCCATTTCTATTCCTTCTTCGATTGTATCACCGTATGTGATGCAGCCTGGAAGAGATGGTACTATCACTGTATAACCGCCCTCGCCCTCTTTTCTGAGCAGAATCCTATAGTTTCGTATTTTCATACAATAAATCACAATCCCAGTACCAGATTAAAGACTTTCGAATCATCTTATCGAATAACGTCGCGCTCGTCACTAAAATAGGAAGTTTGGGTTGGGTGCGCCATCCCAATCGTCATCATTTTTTTATGTGTTTCTTTATCAGGATTTTCTGGTGAGGGATAATAAGGAAATGTTTGAATTCAAGGTCATTGAGGTTGTTAATTTCCCTTTTGAATTTCATGCAGGGTTTTTCTTACATGCAACTTCAACTGTGGTATATTTTCTTTTACCACCATCCAGACCCTTTCAAGGTTTACGCCGAAGTAAAAATGAATTACTTTATCCCGCATGCCTGCGATATCTTTCCAGGGTACCTCAGGATATTTCCCTCTAATATCTTCAGGGATATGTTTTGCTGCTTCTCCCATTATTTCGATACATCTTATGACTGCAAAGCTTGTCCTTTCATCTCTGACAAAGTCCTCGAAATCCATTCCTTCCGCAAACTTTTCAGCTCGCTCCATGTTCTCAAGGATATCTTTGACATATATAGAAATATCACGTTTCATAGATAGACAGTCTCTTTAAGGATGCTTTCTTTCAATTCTGGCCTGATATCTTTCCTGGGTACAAGATCAACTTTTATACCTAAAAGTTCTGACAGATAATTTTCCGCTCTTACCAGTCCAAGAAGACTCACTGGTTCCTCGAAATCAACCAGAACATCCAAATCACTTGTCTCTTTTTGCTGATCTCTGGTATAGGATCCAAATAATCCTATATCTTTGACTTTGTAATGCTTCTCCAGCTCAAGCCTGTGCTCTGTAATTATCTCTGTTATTTCTCTGACCGTTCTCATAATTCCCCATCTTTCTATCTCTCTTTAAAATAAAAAGATTCTTGCTTATATAATACCTTTTGGAAAGTACTGTAGAAGTATCTGCCATCATCATCCCACGAACACCATATTAATATATATTAACAAATTCATGAGGGAAACCTGATATAAATTGAATTATTAAGAAAAACAGAGCAGGATAATCAAAAATGAGGATCATAGCTTTTGTAGGAATGCCTGCCTCCGGAAAATCCGAGGCTTCATCGGTTGTCAGGGACATGGGTATTGCGTATATCAACATGGGGGATGTGATACGCGAGGAAGTGAAAAAAAGAGGTCTTGAGCCCACGGATTCCAATACCGGTGGTGTTGCAACCGACCTTCGGGAAAAGGAAGGCATGGACGCTGTTGCAAAGCGTTGTGTTCCGAAAATAAATGACGCTTCATCAGACCTGGTGGTTGTGGATGGGGTCCGCGGTATTGCAGAGGTCGAGTTTTTCAAGGACGAATTCGGGAACGATTTCACTCTGGTCTTCATCGATTCACCCATCGAACTTCGTTTTGAACGGATCAGTTCACGGGGACGTAGTGACGACATGTCCGACCTTGATGCCCTGCGTGTCCGGGACGAGCGGGAACTCGGATGGGGATTGGGAAAGGCTATAGAGGTTGCAGACATCGTTATCGAAAACATTGACGACCTTGATGAGTTCAAGAATAAGATCAGGGAATTAATGGAGAGGTCACATGATCGAAGTTGAGGTCTCGGCAGTTGTCAATCCCACCGAAGAGATAGAGAAGGTAGCTATTGCCATTGTGAATATATTCCATGGGTTCGAACTGGATCTGGATGAATCCACACCAAAACCCCGCCTGATAGGGTCCGGGGAGATCGGTTCGCTTAAGGTTATGCATGAACTGTTCAGGAAGGAACAGGTGCTGGATACTGCACGCAAGCAGCTTGAGAAGGGGCGTTCGGTTGACAGGATGTCTACACACGTTATCATCAACAAGCAGGTGGCATTTGTTAACTGTTTGAACTTTCCCGCAGAAGAGGAGCCTCTTGGCTCGATACATATTATAATAAAGGCGGGTTCGGAGGATGAACTTGACAGGCTGGTTAACTGGCTTGCACCTCCCACAGAGGAGGGGATTCCTCTGTTTGAGATCGATATTTCAGAAGTTTAATGCCGGAATAAGGGGATTTTGAAAAAACCTTATCCAGCAAGGAAGTATGTTCCATGAGGATGAAACGGATAAGTTTTTCGTCACGTGTGGCGGTTGATGACCCATTCGACCGGGTCTATGGCCTGGAAGACCTTGGTTTCACTGGATGGGAGATCGTACAGGACGGGGTTCAGACCCTGAACACCGGCACACTGGAGGACGTGAGGAATATCCAGAAGACCACTGATCTCGAACTGACGCTGCACCTTCCGTTTTCTGACCTGAACCCCGGGACCCTGAATCCGGGGATACGTCATGAAGTCCTTAAGCAGATGATGGGCAACATCGAACTGGCATCGGACTTTGTTGAACTTGCGGTGGTCCACCCGGGATACCTTTCACCCTACGGTTCGCTGTTCCCGGAGCGTGCCTGGCAGGCAAATATCGATGCACTGCAACTTATCTGTGACTTTGCAGAAGATCACGGGATTCTGGTTGCTGTGGAGAACATGCCTGATGTGCCCGGTGTCTTCGGGAAACACCCGCAGGAGATACTGCGCATGACCGAAGAGGTTGACTGCGAGAACATTGGATTCACTTTTGATGTTGGTCACGCCAATACCCTTGGACTTACGGATAATTTCCTGGGTGAATGCACCAAAATGGTCTCACACGTACACCTGCACGACAATATGGGCAAGAAGGACGAACACCTCCCAGTCGGAAAAGGAACCGTGGACTGGAAGACCGTGATGGACGGATTGTCCAATTTCAAGGGAATATTCGTGACAGAGGTCGGTTCCGTAGAAGAGGGCGTGGAGAGTCTTGCGTTCTTGAAGCGGCTGTGAGGTTGGGATTGGGGGAGGTTGTTTTTTAGAGGGGTTTTGCGCCTGAACCTCAAGGTGATACAATACATGTTCTGTGTCTAAAAAAAGTAAAAATAAGATAATCGAACACCTGATCTATCAGATGTTCAAAACCTTATTATAATTTCAGTCTTTCCTGCGCTTTAATATAAGTGCCAGACCAATTACTGCAATCGCGAAGATTGCCGTAAAACCGGAGGCATCCTCAACTTCGGTTGGTGTTGCCTCTTCTTCGACAGTGGGTGTTGGTACTTCCACCTCCACAGTAGGTGTTGGAACCTCCTCCTCAATATCGGATGTTGGTGTATCCTCTTCCGGACCGTCCTCTTCAACCGCATCTTCTGATTCTGCTGTCGTGGTATCCTGCTGGTTACGTTTTAACAACCAGTATGCTGGGAGACCATCATCATTGGGGGTTGGAGAAACCGTTTCAGCAAGATAAAGTACCGTCCAGTTCCATGTCTGTGAATCAGTACCATTGACATTTGCAGCAAAAGCTGTGATATTATAAGTCCCGTTTGCTGCTGTTGAATTGGTGTAGGATGCTGATGTTACCGATGTATCGGTCTGTACGGATGTCCCGTTTATGTACCATGTCACATTCACTGTTTGGCTGATCTCTACTGTGAATGTCTGTGCCGTACCTTCATATGTAGACACTGTTGATGCTGAGGGAGTGGTTGATGTTATGCCTGGCACATTTGTAAGTGGAAGGTAGTCGATATGACCTGTTTCAATCGTAAATGATGAGTCGCTGATCCCGTCCACATCCGTATCGTTACATGTCTCGCTGAAACCTGTGCCGTCTGGTTTTGCCCAGAAGTTCCCGCCGAGGTATGGACCACCGATAATGTTCGTGCCTGCTGTTTTGGTGATGTTCCAGACGGTCCCGGTAGTAGTGCCGAAGAACGTGGCGTTGATTGTGTTGTTGAAGTAGTTGTTATAAATGGTGGTGTTGACGGAGTCCCGAAGACGGATGCCAGTATTGCTGTTATTGCTTGCAGTATTGCTGCTAAACGTGGTGTCGTTACAGTTATTATACACATAGGTACCGTAATTGTTCGAGTTAAGGGTATTGTTGCTTAACGTGTTGTTGCTACATGAAGTAGTCAGATAGACGCCGGATTCGTGGTTCGAGTTTGCAATATTGTTGCTAAGCGTGTTGTAGTTGGAGATAACATACAGAATAAAACCGGATTTGGTGTTCGAACTTGCATTATTGTCTGTGAGTGTGTTGTTGCTGGACCCATAAATATAGAAGCCAAATTCGTCAAAGGTTGCAGTATTGCTGCTAACTGTGTTATGGTTGCTGTTAGAATACAGATAGATGCCGGAATGAACGTTCAGGTTTGCATTATTGTTGCTAATTGTGTTGTTGCTGGAAGATTCCAGATAGATGCCGTGATCGTTTCCAGAAAATATATTGTCACTGATATTGCCATGCTGCACTCCATAACAATATATCCCATATGACGTAGTGGCACCTGTTATATTGAATCCATTGATGGTCACATTGTCAGCGGTCACGTTAAAGATATAATCGCTTGTATCAGATGCCTGAACAATGGTGTTGTCCGGATTCCCGGAAGCTGAGATTATTGTTAATTCTTTGGTGACATTCACATTTTCTGTATATGTCCCGGCAGAAACGAGAATCGTATCTCCATTACTTGCATTAGTTATGGCAGCCTGTATGGTGGAACTGTTCACATCCGGAACCACAATAATAGCTGCTGTTGCAATACCTGCGTTAATAAAAAACAATGCCAGTACTAAAAAGAATCTTATATAACACTTATTCATCCGGGAACATCCTTGTACATTTATTTGAGATAGCGGCGGGAAGTTTGTAAATATCAAAATCGACATTTTTCGAAACATATCGATTTACTTAAAATCTCATTTTGCATGATTTTTTAAATGATGATAAAAATATAGACATTATTTAATAAAAATGTTCCTGACATTTTTTTCCTGAAGGAATGCACCAAAATAGTCTCCACACACCTACACGACAACATGGGCAAGAAGGATGAGCACCTCCCAGTCGGAAAAGGAACCGTGGACTGGAAAACCGTGATGCACGGATTGTCCAATTTCAAGGGAATATTCGTGAAAGAAGTCGGTTCCGTAGAAGATGGCGTGGAAAGCCTTGCATTTTTGAAGGGGCTGTGCGGTTGGGAATGGGGGTTTTGAGAGCGGTTTTGCGGATGCAAAGGCAAGAACTTGTATGGGCAAAAACGTAAGATGTGGGAAGGGCGCTGAAAAAATAAACGAACATCAAGTATAATTTTGAAATCGCAAATATGGCTAAGAACTTAACATTTGTAACTTATATCTCCCAAGAACTGTTTCATCCAACTTTTTGCAAAGCTGAGTTCTGATGAATGTTTAAGGAACGCTGCTGCAATCACATTTCTCATATGCTCAATATCTTCGGCTATAAAAGCTAAAATCTTCTTATTCAGCGGACATAACTCCAGTTCAACAAATGGTTATAAATATAATGATTACAAAAATAATCATTATGCAATTCTATAATCGGGAAAAAGAGCTTGAAATCATGAGCATGCTTGATGAAGGCAAGCCATCCTTCCTGGTGATAACTGGAAAAAGGAGAGTAGGAAAAACCGAACTCATCAAACAGTTCACCAGGGACAGGAAGGCACTTTACCTTTTTGTTGACAGCAATAAGAGTATTGATATCCTCATGGGTGAGTTTGACCGGTTAATTAAGGAAACACTTGATCTTCCGGATTATATAAAGCTGGATGAACCGGAAAAATTCCTCAAATTCATTACTTCTTACGACAGCGACCTGATACTTGCCATGGACGAATTCCAGAGATTCCTGAAAGTACATCCTACTTTTATCAGCCAGCTTCAGAAATACTGGGATATGAAACCGGATAATTGCAGGGTCTTTCTCATCGTATCCGGTTCTTCCGTCGGCATGATCAAAAAGATATTCATTGAGGCGCAGGCTCCGCTCTTTAAACGTGCGGATAACATCATGACACTCAAGCCGTTCACTGTTCGTGAAACGCTTGAAATGCTTGAGAATATGGGCATAAAAGAGTTGGAAGAAAAACTGAACCTGTATTTCCTTTTTGGAGGAACTGTTTATTATTACCGGCTCTTCGAAAAGTACCAATGCACCGGATTCAATGATGCCCTTGAAAAACTGGTGTTCAGTGATTTCGCTCCTCTTAAAGGCGAGGTAAGGGACATCCTGATTGAAGAATTTGGCAAGGAACATTCCACATATTATGAGATAATATCGGCAATATCACAGGGAAAATGCTCCATGAGCGAGATATCTGAAATGACGCACGTTTCCTCAAGCTCATTATCCACGTACTTCTATGACCTCATAAACCTGCTGGAAGTAGTTGAGCACAGAATACCTGTTTTGGACAAGCCCCGGAAGAGCAAAAGAGGGCGATACTTCCTCAAGGACAATTTCTTCAGGTTCTATGGTCGATTCATATATCCAATGTTAAGCCAGTACATGGCAGGTAATTACCGTTCTCTGACGGAAACGGTATTGCAAGAGTGGCAGAGCCATACCGGAAAAATATTTGAGGATACAGTTCGGGAGCTGATTATTGAAACGATGGCACACGAGTATCCCGAGATTGGAAACTGGTGGAACCGAAGGGGAGATGAGATCGATATCCTTGGGATAGATAGGGAAAAAGGAAAAATCATTGCCGTGGAGATAAAAAACAAAGAACTGACAGAAAGTGAGGCAAGGAATATGCTCAGGCTCACCATCGTGAAAACAAAACAGGTGAAGGGGATATCAGAGATGGAAGTAAAAGCGGGGATAGCTGCCAGAAAGATCGAAGGTAGAGAGCGGTTAGAAAAGGATGGTTTTCTTGTATGGGAACCGGGGGATCTTTTATCGTGAGATTTTAAAGATAAAGCAACAATTTATGTTAGAACAGTTTTGTATCTGAAGGAAAACAGCAAATGGACGACGAATTTGGTTTGCACAAAATACTGGAATCTTTGAGTACTAAGCAACTACATAATCTCATCGAGCACCTTATATTAAAGAATCCTGATGTCCGTCATCTGCTCTTGGAATGGTACAAAGAAAGAATAGAAAAGTCTGCCGGATCATCAGAAAAAGAAATCTGCACGGAATTGAATGATGAACTTTTAATGGAATACTGGAATTATGCAAGTTCCATCATCTATGAGTTCAATGAATATGGCGGTGGACCTGAAGATGAGGAAGACACAGCGTATGAGTGGCTTGACAGGATATCTGAAGTTATAGAAGAAGGGAACATCTCCCATGAGGCAAAAATTGATTTTATGGATTATGCCTTCATTGAGTACGATAAATACAACTCCGGTTTTGAAGATAGTCTAGCAGAGATTTTTTTTGAGTTGTGCGAAACTGATAAAGAATGGAAGTACCTGATAACAAAACTTGGACAACATCCTTCTGATTGGAAAAATACCCTAATCATGAAAATACTTAAGGATCATCTTCATGACGATGATGCTTATCTGAAGTTTCGGCTGAAGGATCTTGAATATGGTAATGATTACTGGGAACTGGCCAGTTTTTATGCTAAACGCGGCAACACAGAAAAAGCAGTTGAAACCGCAGAAACCGGTCTGTTGGAAGGAAAAGGACGTCTTACAGAGTTATTTGAATTCCTGTTCGATCATTTTACTAAAATGGGAGATATTGACAATGCAGAACGCATAGCTCGCAGTGCACTGGAGCGTGGGAAGGATGAAAAGAAAATGCTCGACAAACTGTTCGAATACTATAGGTCACAAGGAAACTATGAAAAAGCAAGAGATGCTCTTTTGAGTGCTTTTGTGTATGTACACTATAGTGATGTATACAAAGAATATCAGAAAATGAAAAATTATCTCAAAAAAGAGGAATGGAATGGAGTCGAACCTGAGATATTCAGTTCTCTTCGGAACAAGAATATAATTGCTTATCTTCAGGTCTGCATGGACAAAAATATGAAACCGGAAGTATTAGATATACTTTTAGATATACAAAAAGGTTCCAGTACATTGAGATCAGTGGATGAGATTGATAAGTTTGCTGTCAAATTGAAAGATGAATTCCCCAGGGAAATCATAGAATATTATTGGCAGAAGGCCTACTGCAATATTCTGGGAGGAAATCGAAAAACATATAGGATTGCAGAAACTTACCTGATTAGGGTCAAGGAGATATATATTGGCATATTGCACGAAAAACCTGTGTGGGATGAACGGTTGAATTCTTTGAAGGTTGAATTCAAAAGGAGACCTGCGTTCCTTGAGGAAATCAGTAAGTTCAGCACTTAGCTAATTTTCACATCACCCCTACAATCGACGCCTTTATTCGTTGTGCAGGCACAGCTATATGGTTTCTAAAACAAATGGGTTCGCATGCACTTCTTGAATAGAATTACGATCAAAAGAATGTATTGATAATGTTCTGAAACCTCTGATTGAGCATATCAATCTTCCAATCAACGGTTCACTTACCAGCAAAGATATTTTTCATACCGTTATCATATAGGAGAAGGTTTGCGATTGAGTCATCATAAAAGATGAGAAATCAGGTTCAACCAAAGACGTCGTCAAAAAATGCTACTACAAGATATTTTTATGCGTTGATTTCTTTTCTGCTTAGGAATATATGGCTATGTCTCCAAAGAAAGCATTTTACAATTGTTAAAACTGGACCATCTACTATAGAAGAAGATAGGTTCCGATTTGATGTGTTTGTACTCCTTATTGAAGAATAGGTGAGAAGAAATTTAATGATAAGACGAGCTGTGAGGTGTATTCGATTAGTAATTTTGGGAGGTGTTTTTAGCGAAGTACTGAATTTAAACAAAAAAACATCCTTACCAAAAATAACATAATGGGCCTAACCGGATTTGAACCGGTGGCCGCCCGGTTATGAGCCGGGCGCTCTAACCTGGCTAAGCTACAGGCCCCCTTAGAAAAGGTTTGATAATTTGGCGCCGCCAACAGGGCTCGAACCTGTGACATTCTGGTTAACAGCCAGACACTCTACCAACTGAGTTATGGCGGCTCATGCTGCGG
>JAFGQV010000028.1 GCA_016935475.1 Methanosarcinaceae archaeon | reverse complement strand
TTAACTTTGTTTTATAACATCGTTAACAGTATGCCAGTGCTAAAAATACTTAAAGCACTTTTCTCCTATCACTCTGTTATACCATTTATATTAAATGATATGAACTAACGTCAACTGTTCTGCATTATTCTAAATCATTCATAAACCTTTCGAAATAGATGTGAAAATAAGCCGGCGAGATAAAAACAATTTTTTTTACATTTATAAAAAAAATAGTAAATATATCCTCTTGCTACTGAATCTTCGAAAAAATAAAAATTAACTCGATATTAGGACACAATTATGTCTTGCGATCGAATCGCAGGATATAAATATCTGGGCGTGGTTGTTTGCCGCTTCCCCTTGCAAAATCCATATAACATCGGTTGCAAAGCATTCGTATGTTCAATGATGCCACTTCAGAGGTTCCGGGGATTAACCGTGCAAAGATAAATGATGGCTTGATCTCAAGACTTGCAGCAATATTGATAAGATATTTAAGGATCTGCTCTTCGAATATTTCCAGATCATCGACCTGAAGTCCGCGCGTGTTTATCGTTGCACCGCTGCACCCGCAGGGCAGTGCAAACCCATCCATCTCTATCAAAAATACCGGTATTCCCAGCAGGTTCCTGAGATTGTTCTCAAGTTCTCCACGTGCTTTTAATAATTCCTCGGTCAATGTCATTTCTTTTCTCCTATGGAAGATAATGATATTAAGGATTCTTTGGTACCGTCTGTGGAATACACCTGTGTGACCTTATCTGCCAAACGTTTGCAATAGCCGCATCTGTTGCAGACTTTCTCGCATTTTTTCCATTGAGTAAGGGCACCTTCAAGTTCTTTGTTAGGAATGTAGAACAGGTCCTTCAGATCCTTCGGACAGTCCAGCAGGTCCATCAGATTGCCGTCATAGCTCTCGTTAGCATATGCATCGACAAGGTTAAGGATCCAGTTCACAAAATGAGTTCTTCCACCTATCTTGAATGTATCGGTAATATGCTTGTAGTCCTTGAGATCTTCAGGCCTGATCCACGGCGATTTGATGATCAGTTCCGGATTTTGTATCCTGAATGAGAGGCATTTGTAGTAATAATAGTCGTCAATAACGTTTGGTTTTGGGCCGGGGCCGTTTGCATGTGAGAAAAAGTTGAAGTGGGCATACCTAAAAGGACACTGGTAGAGGCATCCTTCATTCACAAGTAATTTAAGGTCACATGAGGTCGATTCCTTGATCGCTTCCAGTTTATCGAAATGGCGGTTAACTGCGGAATCAACAACAATGGTATCGGCACCCAGTTGCTCATAAAACTCAGCCTTTTGCGGTGAATCTACAAAGGAAAGGACCGATACAACTACTTCCATGTCGTAGTCCCTTGCAAGCATTTCTACAAGATAGGGGTCAGCAACAGTTATGGAATCGATCCCGATACTGTTCAATTTATCAAAATACCAGTTGATCGCCCGGTAACCTTCCGGGGAAAGGTGCTGTCCTCCCATACAGGAACTGTTCAGTATGACTTCGAGTTTCACACCTTTTTCGTGCGCATATTCGGTCTGGATCGCGATATCCTCAAGTTTCGGTGCACTGAGATTCGTCCTCCCTGTTCCCACATGATCGGGAGAGCCTGCCATATATACAGCATAGATATCATTTGAACCTGCGAGCAGTTCTTCAAGTCCTTCAAGATGTCCGACATGGGGTACGTATAGTTTCATTTCATGCTGGTACTCTGAGAAATTAAATAAGATTTTTGGTATTGATCGAAGGGAACCAAAACAATTATTACATCTACCCGACGTTCTGGTTCATTAATGATAATCGGAGCGTCGTCTTTTGCAGGTTCTCTTCCGGAACTCAAAGAACAGGTGCAGTCTGTTGAGCTGTACATCCCCAAGCTTGGTATCTATGAAGGAATTGAACTTCAGAAGAACAGGCTAAACAGGGTTCTGGACGAATTGTCGACCTGCGACCTTGCCACTTCCATCCATGCACCGTATTTTGCCGATGTCCCGACATACCCTAAGGAACTGGTAATAGACACTGCAAATATGGAAGGTGCCCAATTCAGGTTGATGGGAGAATCAATCGAACTTGCAAACCGGCTGGATTCAATGGTTGTAGTGGTGCACCCGGGCAGGATCAATAATAGTAACCATGAAGCATCTTTTTTAAAGATGGTGGAAAATCTCAGGTCACTTGCGGCAATGGCTGAAGATTGCGGGGTCATGCTCGGTCTTGAGAACAAGGAAGGGACTGACCATGGAAATCTTTGCTTCAGTGCGGAAGAACTGGTGAAAGCCGTCCATGAAGTGAATTCTCCAAATCTTGGTGCTACCTATGACGTGGGGCATGCAAACCTTACATGCGGCGCTGATCCCGAAAAGTTACAGGATTTTACTGCAACTGTTCTAAGTTGTATCGTTCACATACATCTTCATGATAACAGCGGACACTGGACAAATGAGTATGCAGGAGACCAGCATATGGCACCTGGCAGTGGAACAGTTGATTTCTCGATCCTGAATATGATGCCCGGGTATCGCGGGATATATAATCTCGAAGTGTTCTCAATGGATGATGTCATAGCTGGAAAAGACGTCATCAGCAGGGTTTGCAGGCAGCCTTAGACAATTTTCAATGATAGGATCTCATACATTATAGTTGGGCGGCACTACCAGCACAAGAACATCGGATTTCTGAAGCACCTTTTCTGTTACCGAACCCATGATTTTCTTAAACCCGCTTTTCCCATGTGTTCCCATGATGATCCTGTCAACATTGCGTTGTTGTGCGATCTCCACTATCTTGTCGGGAGCATTCCCGTCTTCAATAATGGATTCTATCCGTTCTTCGTCACATCCCTGATCTTTCAAAATACTGAGAATGGATGAGATGGCACTTTCTGCACCACGATTTCGCCATGTCTTTCTTCCGACACCTGTGTCAGTCACCACATGAAGAACCAAAATTTCAGAATTACGCTTACAGGCGATCTTGCCAGCCACTTTTGCAGCGTTGGCGGAATATTCTGAACCATCAGTAGGGAGTAGGATCTTCATCATTTTTGGACCGGTATTAACCTGATTTTGGTCAATTTATGTTCAAGCTATAAAAATTGATTGCAAATCTCCCCATCTCAATCTGATTCGGGGCACTTGCATCGACAGGTACTAATATCATCATTCCATCAAAGTTTACAAATTATACAACTTTGTAAAATATATGGAGTCTTACCAATGCCAGTTCTGGAACTAAAGAATGTTTCAAAATCCTATACTAACAAAAAAGTCATTAGTGATGTCTCATTTTCAGTGAACAGTGGTGAAATATTCGGGCTTCTCGGTCCGAACGGTGCAGGAAAGACCACACTCCTGCGAATGTTTCTTGATATCATTAAACCGGATTCCGGTGCGATCAATGTTTTTGGAGGCACGCTTGATCCTGATTCAAAAGACAGGATCGGTTACCTGCCGGAGGAACGGGGTCTTTACAAAAAATCAAAGGTTATTGAACTTCTAACCTATCTGGCACAACTTAAGGGCATACCTAAAAAGCAAGCACTGGAAAATGCCGGGAATGTCCTGCAATCGGTCGGGATGTATGACCAGAAGGACAAAAAAGTAGACGAACTCTCCAAGGGTATGCAGCAAAAGATCCAGTTCCTTGCTTCCATTATCCACAACCCGGATTTCATTATTGTGGATGAGCCTTTTTCAGGGCTTGACCCTGTGAATACCAAACTTATCAAAAGCATACTTCTCAAACACAAGAAAGCAGGAAAGACAATAGTTCTTTCCACACACATGATGGAGCAGGCACAGACCCTGTGCGACCGGATACTGATGATCAATGAAGGCAGGGTAGTGCTATATGACACCGTCGAGTCGATCAGGAGGGAGCACCGGAATAATTCAGTGATCCTTGAATTTAAAGGGGAGATGGAAGCACTGGATGGACTGGACTCCGTCCAGAGGATCGCGGAACATGAGACATTTGTAGAACTTTTCCTGAAAGATGGAAAAGATACACAGTCTTTGCTCGGCGAACTTGTCAGAAGGGTCGAAGTCCTGCGGTTCGAACAATCGATACCGTCCCTGAATGAAATTTTCATAGGGATCGTGGAGAGTGGCACCGATGAATAAATCACTGACAGTGGCCAGGCATGAATTCCTGAATACCATTAAGCGCAAAGAGTTTCTTTTCATGACCTTTGTCTTTCCCCTGTTTTTTATTTTACTCATGTTTGGCTCATCACTGCTTTTTGCCACGACATTTAATCAGGATCATACTATCGGATACATCGACCGGACCGATTCATTTGTCCTGCCTTCGAAAAATGTAATGGACCTTCCGGCAATGGGACCTGTCGAAGCAACAAACCACACGATCGATTTTGTAAAGTATACTGATACCGTAGAAGCCCGGGAGGATATACGGTCCGGCAAATTAGCCGCATATGTCATTATTCCGTTGGATTACCTCAAAACCGGGAATATCGAGCTCTATTCCTCTAAAAGAGGAATGAACACCGCTACAATGGAAATTTCAAGTGAACTGTCCGAAACCATAATTACGACTCTCTTAAACGATAAAGTAGATGAGGATACACTAAACCGGGTCATGGACCCTGTCAACATCAAGGAATTCAACATTGATGCCACAGGTGAGAGCCGGGAGAAAGGTATATCTGAAATTTTGAGTGAATTCGGGTTGCCATTCATCACGGGGATGCTCCTGTTCATCAGTATTTTTTCAGCTTCAGGCTACCTCTTAAGGGGGGTGGCTGAAGAAAAGGAGAACAAGGTTATTGAAGTTCTTCTGTCTTCCCTGACTCCAATGGAACTGTTAACCGGTAAGATCGTCGGACTGGGCATGGTCGGGCTGATGCAGATCACGATCTGGATGTCGGTGGGTACGATGGGGGCTATTTATGTCCTCCCCATTCTGGTCAAATCTTCACTGTTGCTGCTGGCACTGGTGTATTTTGTCCTGGGATTTCTGGTGTATGCAAGTATCATGGCAGGTGTGGGTGCTATCAGTGGATCGCTACAGGAAAGCCAGCAATTTGCCGGAATTTTCACATTTGTCGCCATTGCACCGATAATGTTCATGCAGATACTGATCACCAAACCCGATGGATTCATATCGATCGCTCTTTCAATGTTCCCGCTGACATCCCCTGTTGCAATGATGGGGCGAATTGCAGCCACGGATGTGCCGCTGTACCAGATAGCAGCCAGCATCCTGATACTGGTAGTATCGGTCTACTTTGTGATCGTGCTTTCAGCCCGCCTGTTTCGAACCGGAATTCTAATGTATGGAAAACGACCGAATATCGGTGAGATCATCCGGTTTATGCGTTCGGGATAGCACGGATTAGAAAAGGAAAGGGAATTAACATCTTCGAACAAACTGTCAGGGGTTGAAATGGGGGGTCGGGGAACTTGCAAAAGAACTATGGCAATCTTTATATAGTAAACATGCAAATGTTGACGTATGTTCCTGCCATCCGGTGAAAAACAGTTCGAGTTCTGGAAACTGCGACGTAACGGGCTTCCCAATATCAACATTGCACGCTCGTTCAATATATCCCGACAGGCTGTATCAAGGGCGCTCATCACCATGGATAAGCGCATAGAAGAGATACTGCTGGAGATGGCGCAGGCAAACCAGATCAAAGTGGAGAGCATAAATGCCGGACGCGGTGTCCTGTTCGGGCGTTCGGTACCCTTCAATGTCAATGCCATGATATTCGTATCTGCAAAACACGGCGTGCAGGTGTGGTATGAACACGAAGGTGACTGCGGTTCTTGCAGCAGGTATGCCCAGTGTATCGAACTGCTGTGGGACCTGGCGGATGAGATGAAGATCAAACTTGAGAAGAGCGATGACCCGACAAAACTTGCGGATGAACTGTTCGGGAAATTGAGGGAATTGGTATGACGACCAATATAAGGGGGAAAATTAGTAAATTGATGAGCTGGTGCCCGAACGTAACTCAATCGAGATGCAGATTGGCGCAACCTGTTGATTTTGTACATCCTTCCTTAAAACCCCGAAGTAGGCCAAATCTTGAAAATATCCAATCCGGGAATGTGATGTTTCCTGCTAATACTTCTTTGTTTGCTCTTTGCTGTGCGATATGCTTTAATCTGGTCTTTCATTTAGCCCGTGATCTGGACTATGCAGTCCTGATTCCGATTCTCGTTATAATGTATTCCTTATTTTATTTCATTGTGGTCAGATCATTTCAGGCAAACATTTCGATTGATGAAAAGGGGGTGCACTTCAAGTCCTTCAGACTAAGCGATTTTACACTGGACTACAGGGACATTAAATCAGTTATACCAAACAAAATCGTAAAACCTTCATTCATATTAATAGCAGTAATGGTGCTGATCCTCCTTGCAATGCTTGCATATTCAGCAATATCCGGGGAATGGAAACTGGTTATTTCAATCGTCCTGTTATTGCCGTGGTACCTGCTTGTGAAACATAAGCAGGACCGGAAATTCCATGATTTGGATACACAATTATATATCGAACACAAAAATAAAAAGTGGTATGAACCGACCCCTTATTATTCGCTTGTGACAGACGGGATCACAGCATCTGCAATAGAGGCTGTTATTGCTCATTACAGGGAGGCAGAGTGATATGGCAGTATTTCCGGAAGGCATAAAAAAACTGATGGGCTGGTGCCCTCAGAAAGATTTCACGTTAATGCAAGCGCAAAAAAACTGTTCGCAGGATTTTAGCTATACAAACCCGGATCAAGTCCGGGTCAGCAGCAAATCGATCGAGCGGATGAACATACCAATTCAGATGCTGGCTTTCAGGCGGCTGGACGTACCAATCCAGATGTTGAACCGACGCTGGACTGTTGTACTGGGGTTTATGGGTCTGGCTTTTGTTCTGGGTCTGGTGGGTTTGGTTTCAGTCCGGGAATGGGGCGTCATAGGCGAGTATATGGTACTTTGTTTGTTGATCTTACTTGCATTGTTATTCATATTCGACCGCACAAAAATCTCTATGCATGGCGGCATGTTGAACATAAGTACACCGATTTTTGGTGATGTGACAATTCCTGAAAACGACATCCAGTACATCGAAGTACTGGATAACTACACCAGCAGGCATAAGCTTCGAAACTCCATTGCACTCATATTTATGATTGTGCTATCAATTTCTAATGCAATCACGATGAAACAAAACACAGTGATGAACATGTTGTATCTTATTGCACCTTTAGTATTTCTTTTGGTATTGTATATCGGTTTCAGGCGGTCCCATTATCCAAAGACGATAAAAATGAAGGTCAAAATGAAAGCCCGCGATATGGATATCTTATTTTATCCCCGCAATGAATCTGAGTTCTTAGTGTTGAAAGATATTGCCTGGATAAAACAGGGTTAAATAAGTAGAGAGAGATTTTATGGTTGTGGGCTTTTGCTAAACTATTAATAAAAATCATATGACAAAACATAATAACAAAGAATGAAACTACTTCTAAAAATTGGAAATGGGGATTTAAAATATTATGGACGCTTTTTGGATGTTTGATCAGTAAACTCAATAAATAATGGGGTACACATAATGGCAAGTATGTTAGAAGTTCTTACAGATCCTGACCAATTCTTTGGGAAAAAGATCACTGACGAAATCAGTCTTAAAATACCAATAGCTATCATAGCTGTTGCCGGTCTTGTTGGTGCAGTAAATGCATCTATAATTTCTCAAAAGCTCAACCTTGGTGGAATTCCAGATGTGCCTGAACAGATGGCATTGTTCATATCAATAGCTGGTGGGATATCTGCATTCATCGGTGTTTTTTTCATGTGGGTGATATACAGCGGAATATTCCATCTTATATCAAGTGCCTTTAACGGAGAAGGGTCTTTCAAACGTGTTCTTGAGTTCGTAGCCTATGGTTTTATTCCCACCATCGCAGGTTCCCTGATCAGCCTGGCAGCAGCGATGACCCTTCCGGTGTTTGAATTCTCAGTTGATAACCCGGAACTTCTTCAGGAGAATATACAGCAGGCACTTTTATCGAACTCTGCGATGCAGGCATCCAACATAATAGGGATATTCCTTTTGCTCTGGAGTGCTAACATCTGGATATTCGCACTTCTGCACGCCCGGAGCCTGACAACCAGAAACGCATTAATTACGGTGGGTATTCCCATAGGTCTGATGGTTCTATTTACCGTATATAACTTAGCTGGAGTATTGTTGTGATCTCAAACCAATTATTAAAGTTAGCCGCAGTTCTTGTACTGCTACTTGCATGTACAATTCCCGCATCTGGAGACACCGATGTAAGACCAACCGTTGCAGTTAGTTATGAGGTTGACCCAGCCACGTTCCTGCCGGGTGATACAGGTACGATCACAATAGTTCTTGAGAACATGGCAACCGGCGAGATATATGTTCAGGAAGACAACGAGACCTTCGACATGAACGCGTACATAGTCCGGGCAACCCTTCTTGGAGACGGTGACATTGAGATCCTGGATAGCGGTTATACAAATATCGGACTCATGGGACCTGGCGACACACTGCAATTGACCTTTAACATCAAAGCGGGGGAGAAGGCATCGGAAGGTGTTCATTTCCTGAACTTTCAACTGGTCGGGGGGAGTGACATGTACGACCTGAATTACAAGGTTCCGGTTAAGATCGATAATAGAGACCTGAAGGTCATCATTTCGAACCTTCCCACAACCCTGGTGAACGAGATATCCACCATCACCGTGGATGTTGTCAACCTGCGTTCGAATGATGTATCCAGTGTTATTGTAATGCCGGACGGGGACGATGTGACCTTCACACCGTCTGAGGTGTTTGTCGGGACCATAACTGCAGGAAACAAATCCACTGCAACATTCACCCTTAACACATTGGGATCGGCAGAGGGGACAAAAGATATCTCCTTCTCGGCATCTTATTTCAATGGCGATAACCTGCATCAATCTAACGATGCCGATATAACTATCAATATTATCAGACAGTCGCCGTTAATTCTGACAGGTATCGAGGTTGAGCATACAGGGAACAGATATACGATCACTGGCGACCTTAACAATGTCGGGACAACGGATGCAAAAAATGTCGTGATATCAGCCATAGGGTCAGATGGCATAGAACCCGTACAACCCTATGCGAACTATTTTGTAGGCACACTTGAAGCTGATGATTTTAGCAGTTTTGAACTGTCTGCCCTCATAACATCCGGTGGTATCAAAACCATTCCCGTCCTGATCGAATTCAGAAATACCGACAATGCCTATAGTTCCTTCACTGAATCGATAATCCTTGAAGATGGCGGCTCAGCGGTCGGGAGCAGCGAAGGGGGCATTTCGACCACTACCCTGATCATTACCGGACTTGCTGCTATCGTAATTATCGGTATTATCGGATACTCATGGAAAAAGCGTAAGGTAAAACCTGAGTAGGTGCTTTTATGCCGGATTCGATAGTTGAGTTGCAAAATGTCACCAAGGTCTATACCCTGGGTTCCAATGAGATATATGCACTTAACGGGGTAAGCCTGTCGATCAAAAAAGGTGATTTCGTAACCATTATGGGTCCGTCAGGTTCCGGCAAATCCACTCTCCTTAATATGGTTGGTTGTCTTGACCTGCCGGGTGAGGGTATTGTCAGGATAAACGGCACTGATGTTTCTACATTAAGCGATGATGAACTGACAACACTGCGAAGGGATAATATTGGCTTCATTTTCCAGCAGTTCAACCTGATACAGACGCTGACCGCCATTGAAAATGTGGAGATGCCAATGATCTTCAACAGAATGGATGCTGATGCACGGAGGAAGAAGGCTCTCTCCCTGTTCAAGCAATCGAATCTCGAAGTTGAATACGCTGACCACAGGCCAAATGAACTTTCAGGTGGACAGCAGCAGAGGGTAGCAATTGCACGTGCCCTTGCAAATGACCCGCCGATCATTCTTGCAGATGAGCCAACCGGAAATCTGGATACGAAGACCGGGGAGAGCATAATGGCGTTGCTGGGTGATCTTAACTCTAAGGGCACAACCGTGATCGTGGTGACGCATGATCCAAGACTTGCGGAATATTCGAATACGGCAATCAGACTACAGGACGGTGAGATATACCATGGATCTGGTGAAAAGAATCAGTAGTAACATGTATGTCGAACTTGCAAAAAGGAACCTGAAAAGGCATGCCTTTCGTACTATCCTTGCAGCTATCGGGATCATCATCGGTGTAATCGCGATATCATCAATGGGTATACTCGGGAACAGCCTGAAGCTATCCGTTTCCGGGTCTCTCGGGGATGTGGGGAACGAGATCGTTCTCTATCCTGCATATGGTGAGACCGTTATTACCGAAAAACAGGTCGACGATCTGTCCAAGGTCGGGGATATTGAGTATATTATTCCGCTCCTGTCCAGTGCTGCAAGAGCTGAATATAAAGATGAGGAAACCTTCACGAATGTGTATGGTATCGAGAGAGATGATCTATATCCACTGGTGGAGTTAGAGGACGGACATTTTTTGAGGAGCGGTTCAAAGGATTGTGTAGTAGGTGCCAGCCTGGCCGATGATCTGGATCTGGAATTAGGCAGCAGACTTACGGTCCAGGATTCACAGCTCAGGGTGGTCGGGATACTCAAAGAGAGCGGTTTCGGGTTTGCTATCGATCCGGACCGTGCCACGTTCATCACTCCGGAGGCGTATGAGAAATTGTTTGACGATGAGGAAGACGGTTATAACACTGTCATCGTGAAGGTCAAAGACCTCGATGATGTTGAGACGGTAGCTGAGTCCATAGAAGAGCGTCTCAATAAAAAAGAGGAAACCGTTACTGTACTCGTGACTGGTACCATATTAGAGAGCATTGACGAAATTTTCAATTCGATCTCGCTGTTCCTGATGGGAATAGGTTCGATCTCGCTCCTTGTGGCAGGTGTGAGCATCTTGAACGTCATGCTCATGTCCACAATGGAACGCACAAAGGAGATCGGTATCATGAAAGCGGTGGGTGCCTCAAGGAACGAGATACTGAAAATGTTCATGCTTGAGGCACTTTTCCTCGGCATTGCCGCAAGCCTTATCGGAGGAGTGTTAAGTTTCGGCGGCGGATTTCTGGTCAATATCCTGATACTGGATGATGCATCCTATCTTTTTGCACCCTCCAGCATCCTGTATATCGTTGCAGGCGTGATGTTCGGCATCATCACAAGCCTTGCCGGCGGGATGTATCCTGCATGGAAGGCATCCAACATGCGACCTCTGGATGCTCTGCGGTATGAGTGATCGGGAACATCAAACGCTCACTTTCCTGTACATCATTGCAGCCATCCTGTCGACCCCGAGTTCCTTTTGCAGCATTCTCATGTCGTCCACCATTCCCAGCTTCGCGGGCGGGATGGTCTTTATGTTTCCTTTCACATAGATGCTGCCGCCTTTCATGTTGGCTCCAATGTATCCCTGCGCCCTGCCGCCGATAAGGAGTTCACCACTTCGCATATCAGTGCCTGCAAATTCTCCCACGTCCCCTTTTATTACGACCCTGCCGCCGTCAAGGAGCACGCCGGTATTCATGCCTGCGTCCCCTTCAACGATCACCTTTCCCTTCTTCATCAGGATGCCGGTACTCAGGTCCACGTCACCGTCAACAATAACTACGGAATCCACATCAAGCCGTGCAGCCACTGTATCGCGCACGATCCCATCAGCGAGTTTGAGTGTGCTGCCGTCAAAACCATTCCGCTTATCTGCAAGATCAACATCATTACCACTTTGCAGGATAGCTGTTATGGAAATGAACTTGCGGTACCCTTCCTTATCGGACACGACCTCGACGATGTTGCCCATTGGCTCCGCGACCGTGCCGCTAACGTAGATCGCCCCGCTGACCATACTGATCCCTGCCCGTGTGCCTACATCACCGTCAACGAAAACAGAACCTGTGGCAAGAGATTTACCGCTTCCCCCGAAATAGGCAAGATCAACCCCAAGGCTGGACGCGAACCGCTTTCCAACGGAACCTAATATGTGCACATCATCACCGGATACCAGTGCTTCTACAAGCTGGCGGTAAGTGTGATGGGTACCAACCTGATAGGGGATCACATCATCGGGATCAAGTTCTTCACCTTTATGCTGCCAGATGAAGTTATAAGTGAGATCACAGAGGCAATCAACCGGAGAGTTGAGTGTGAGATGCATGAACAGGCTATTCAGTCATTTTCTAATAAAGTTATCTATTTCATTAGCAGTGCCATATTTTGTCTTACCTTTTTCTTCATCGTTCTGCTCTTCCTTGTTTTACTAATTTTATTGATTCAGTTTTTCTTTTGAACTGATCATTCGTTCTGTTCAAAAAAACGTCACTTGATCCTCCCAAAAACATCTTACCATTGCAAATCTGTATTTATAAATAGGTAAAGGTTTAATACAATCTGTCCCTATATAAAAAACATGAACAAAGAAACAATCAAAAAACTTATAGTTTTAGCTCAAGAGCGTGATGTAAAGTTAGCACAAAGAGATACACAAATTTATTTTTCAGGTAAGATCAACACCATTATTGGTTCTCGAAGAGCCGGAAAAACATATTTTATGTACCAGATCATAAACCAGCTCAAGAGTGAAAATAAAGACAAGATCATTTACATAAATTTCGAAGATGAAAGGCTTTTTCCAATCAGAAAAGAAGAACTTGACCTTATATTGGATGCTTATTATGAACTCTATCCTGAGAACAAAGATGAGAAACTTTACATATTTTTCGATGAGATACAGGAGGTTCCTTTCTGGGAAACCTTTGTTAGAAGGCTCTACGATCAGGAAAATGTAGAAATATGTGTCACAGGCTCAAGTTCAAAACTTTTGAGCAAGGAGATAGCAACAGGACTGCGTGGAAGGACACTGACATACCGTGTTTATCCATATTCGTTCAAGGAATTCCTGAATATTAAGGGCGTAATTTTGCAACGGAATTTTGAGTATACACCACTACGCCACAAAATTAAGAATTTGCTTGTCGAGTATATCGAATTTGGTGGATTTCCGGAAATTGTGGATAAAGACAAGACACTAAAGACCAAGATCCTTCAGGAGTATTTTGATCTTATATTCTACAAAGACCTGGTAGATAGATACCAGATCCGGAGTTTTGCCACCGTAAAAGAGATGCTTATATACCTTGTAAACAACTTTTCTTCTTATTTTTCAACAAACAAGTATTATAATATCTTAAAATCCCAGGGTAAAAAGGTCAGTAAAAATACGTTATTCACATATTTAGCCTGTGCCAACGACATAAATTTTCTATTTATAGTCTCAAAATATGGCAAATTGAAAGAGCAGTTCTCAAACCCAAAAAAGGTCTATGTGATCGATACCGGTTTGATAAATGCAATATCATTTAAATTCTCTGAAAATATTGGCAGATTATATGAGAATGTTGTTCTGATAGATCTTAAAAGACGAGATAGAGACGTATATTACTGGAAAAATAAATACGAATGCGATTTTTTGACAACGGAAGGCGAAGAGGTCAAAGAAGCCATACAGGTTTGTTATGAACTGACAGATAAAAATAAAGACCGGGAGATCAATGGTCTGATTGAAACAATGGAAGAGTTCAAACTAAATGAAGGGTTGATAATAACAAATGATTTCGATGGAGAAGAGACTGAGGGTGACAAAAAAATAGTGTATAAGCCTTTGTGGAAATGGTTGCTAGAGTAATGTCAGATGTCCGGATATGGCTCTAGTCTTCTTCGAGATATCTTCTTATCAACAGAACCGTGCTTGACCCAAGCAGGGCGATCAGGAATACGGCGATCACCATTCCTTCGGTTGTGAAGTCCTGCCACGAGTGCACGGACACCCACATACCGCTTCTGGTCACGAAGGTTGCAAATATCACAAGTATGAACGAGAATATTGCAAGCATTGGTGCAAGGAACCTGAATTCACCGTATTTTGCACGTATCTGGGCGTGGAGATATGCTGTTGCTGTGACCCAGGGGATGAATGATGAGGTCTCCACAGGGTCCCATGTCCAGTACCATGCGCCCCATCCAAGCACTTCGTATGCCCAGATGCCACCGAGACCGATACCAAGGGTCAGGAACAGCCATGCGATGCGCATCCAGTCAGCAGCTATCTTTGTCCACCTGCCATCGTTCAGGATCAGGTTTGAGATCGCTGCAGCAAAGGGGATCGTAAATGCAGCATAGCCGAGGAAAAGGACTGGCGGGTGTATGATCATCCAGGGGTTTCGAAGCAGGGGGTTTATACCCTGTCCAAAAGGTATCTGGTAGGCTGTTACAAAGGGGTCCCAGTTTGTGAGTTCAAGCATTCCAAGTGGTGTAGTATAGTAGACCGAGAAAGGGTTCCTGATGACCAGCATCATCAGGAACACGGAAGCAATTAGCAATGAGATGGAGCGTGTGAGGTCCATCAATTTTGTGTTCACAAGATGCTTGGTGTGTCCTGTATACTGCAGAAGCAGGAGCATGACCAGAATGGACCAGACCCAGAGGAGAAGTGAACCTTCCTGTCCTCCCCAGAGTGCAGAGAGCCTGTAATACCATGCAAGGTCTGCACTTGAGTGCTGGTATACATAATTATAGGACAGATGGATATCGATCAGGTAATACATTAGCAGTGCCATGGCAAGCGTGGTCAGTGCAACACACAAGAACTCCAATTTATTGGATGTGGACCTTATAGAGTCGTTCCTGCCAAAGTAGTACAGGAAAGAATATACAGTTGCTGCAAACCCGGAGATCAGGGCCAACCAGATAACGATCATTCCAACATTCATAACATCACCAACCTCTAATCCTTACCCCGTCTGGTTTTTTGCTTTGCAAGTTCACGTTCCAGCCTATCCTCGTATTCCTCATCGGATTCTACGGCATTTCTTTTTGCTTTCTGGACTGTTTTCCCGGATCCACTGGTTTCCAGTTTGAATTTCCTGCCTGCCTTGATATACTCAGTGATCCCTATGATCACGATCCCAATTGCCATGATATAGATGCCGGACCAGACAAACCTGATGAAAGGAACGACCCGGACAAATAAATTAGCCCTGCTGCCTGCCTCATCAACCGCACGGGGAGCTACAAAAACCTCTTCCAGCAGTCCCCTGTGTATATAGGTCGTGGTGTACGTCTGACCCCATTTGAAATCCGTTATGTATTTGACCCGACCGCTATCAAAATAATTATTGTTCTTATACACATCAAAATCAATGTTCGTAACATAAGAAGATCCCGGATTTTCCTGGAATGGGATGCCCTCATATCCTGATGTCATTTCAGTGATCTTGATACTATACTTATGGTTCTCGAATGAACCTATCTGATCAAGGGATAGCACAGTGGAATCCTCGACTTTCACGTTCGTGCTGACCACTACTCCCAGCAGGATCAGGAGTATGCCAAGATGTATGATGTGGGCGCCGATCCCGCGCATGGTCTTGAACGTGGACTGCCTGTCAACCATGCGCACCATTTTATACAACACAGCAACCAGTGCGATTGCAATAACAGGAACCGTCACATCGATGGGTGTGTTCTTAAAAGGTGAGATGACCGCAAAAAGAATTGATACTACAATGGCTGCTCCTGCAATTATCGATGTGTTCTTTGAACGGAGGTATCCGATAAACAGGCACATGGTAAGGAGTACCACAAGAAGTGCGGTGGGAAGTGCCGACCTGTTGTTAAAGTACTGGCTATCCATGCTCATTTCCACGCCGCTTGTAAGCCTTGCAATAAGTGGTGTCAGCATTCCGATGGTAAGCAGCACTGACAGCAAAACAAAAGTGAGCACCGTTGCAAGCATGATATTGCGGGTCGTAACGATCTGTTTAGTGTCGTCCATAGTGATTCCTGTAATCGGTGTTGAATGAAAAGAAGCAATAAGAATGTTGTTGCTTATTTATCTACTGTATCCCAATTGTATATAATATAAAGGTTTTGTAAGAATGAAGGCAACAGACGTTTTGTCTCGATATATTAAATACAGATGATGTGTATTTTCATGCAAAAATGTTTGAGTTGGTAATACGATCGATCTAATTATTACTGCTATGTGGCTGATGCTTCCTGCCTATGTTCCAAATCCATGTGCTGCAGCCTTTGGTGGTGGCAGACCCATAGACGGTGGCCGCGTGCTGGGGGACGGGCGCAGGATACTTGGCGATGGAAAGACCTTCCGCGGACTGTTCGCAGGCATCACCTGTGGTCTTATCATTGGGTTCTTGCAGGTGAAATTGGTATCCGGCGGGTTTGCTGTTTTTGGCACAGATCTTCCGTCCTTTGGCATAGATCATGCAGGTTCCATAAAAGTGATCTTCACCCTGGCGTTCGGCTCGCTTTTTGGTGACATGTTCATGAGCTTTTTCAAGCGCAGGCTAGGTTTAAAACGCGGTGCTCCCCTGCCGGTGGTTGACCAGCTGGATTTTGTTTTTGGGGCATGGGTCCTGACATACCTCGCGTATCCCCGGTGGTTCGCAGACAATTTTTCCTTCGGGATAATAATAACCGTGCTATTGATCACACCCCTGCTGCATCTGGTAACAAATATATTCGGTTATGCAATAGGTGTTAAAAAGGAACCCTGGTAAGTAACAGATAAACCAGATAAGAATGAAATAGATGACAATAGTGAGAGAATGAGAACAGTGAGAGATAGTGATGTCAGAAAGTGATACTGGAAAGGAGAAACTGATAGCGGCACTTAAGGAATGCGGTGCTGTAAAATTCGGGGATTTTACCCTTGCATCAGGCAAGAAAAGCAAATACTACATTGACATCAAGAAAGCAAGCACTGACCCGGGAACACTTAAGGTCATAGCAAAACAGGCTGCAGAAAGCATTCCGGATGCCCATGCAGATGTAGTGGGAGGCGTTGCAGTTGGTGGTATTCCCATTGCTACCGCAGTGTCCCTTGAAACCCTGCTTCCCCTGGTCATAATACGCAAATCGGTAAAAGATTATGGTACCGGTGGCAGGTTTGTTGGTGAGTTCAGAAGCGGTTCCAGGATAATACTGCTTGAGGATGTGACAACCAGCGGGGGTTCTGTGATGGAAGCGATACACGCTATCCGCGAGGCAGGGGGGATAGTTGATACGGTGATCACTGTGGTTGACCGGGAAGAAGGTGCAGAGGCAAACCTGAGGTCGATGGGAGTGGAACTGGTCCCTCTTGTCAGGTCCAGTGACCTCGTGTAGGGTATAAGGGGTATAAGGGTATAGGTAAGGGTATAGGCTTGATCAACTGGACTTCAAAGTAGTAAGATATTTATCATAGCACATAGAATTCTGCTGTTATTCGTTTTGCGAGATTTCATTTAATTCAAAATACTATAGATCAATAAATAAAATTGACAGATGGAAGCCCGATTTCAGGGATTTACTTTCATATAAAAAATCAGAATATGTTTTTTAGATTTTGACGAGGTTTGGTCCGATGAATGTGTTAGTTATTGGTGGTGGTGGAAGAGAACATGCAATCGCAGATGCGATGGCAAGAAGCAAGCAGGATACTACGATGTTTGCAGTTATGTCAAAGAAAAATCCGGGTATTGCAGGATTATGCAGGGATTTTTTACTGGCAAGTGAGACAGATGTTGGAAAGGTTGTGGACTATGCGAGATCCAAAAATATAGATGTTGCTGTGATCGGTCCGGAGACCCCTCTTGCTGCGGGGCTTGCAGATGCTCTTTCCGATGCTGGGATCGGGGTTGCGGGTCCGAAAAAGGCAGTCGCACAGATCGAATTTGATAAGGCATGGGCTCGCAATTTCATGAAGGAACATAATATTGCCGGTTGTCCCGATTTTAAGGTATTCACGGACGAGAACGGCTTGAATGCGTTTATTGCAAAGCTCGGGAGTGTCGCGATCAAACCTGCAGGACTGACAGGTGGTAAAGGTGTAAAGGTGATGGGTGACCAGCTTCCTGACATCGGATCAGCCGTGGTGTATGCAGCCAAGCTTCTGGAACACGGAAGCGTGGTGGTGGAAGAGAAACTTATTGGTGAGGAGTTCACGGTGCAGGCGTTCGTTGACGGGAAATCCCTTGCTTTTGCACCATCCGTGCAGGACCATAAGCGTATCTTTGAAGGTGACCTTGGTCCGAATACAGGTGGTATGGGTTCGTATACCGATGCGGGTATTCTTTTACCCTTCCTGGCAGAAGATGACCTCAAGCAGGCAAAACAGATCATGGTCGATACGGTCAGGGCTTTGCACGAGGAGACAGGTGTGCCGTACCAGGGAATCCTGTACGGACAGTTCATGCTTACAAAGGACGGACCAAAGGTGATAGAGTTCAATGCACGGTTCGGTGACCCTGAGGCAATGAACGTGTTACCGCTCCTTGAGACCGACTTTGTTGATGTGGTATCTGCGATTGCGAATGGCACTCTGGCAGACCTTGATGTCAGGTTCAGTGAGAGGGCTACTGTCTGTAAGTATGCGGTTCCCAAAGGGTATCCTGACAACCCAACAAAGGACAGTGAGGTGATCGTTGGGGATATCGGGGATGCGATCCTGTTGTATTCAAGTGTGTATGAGAAGGATAACAGGGTGTATACTACCGGCTCGAGGGCTGTGGCGGTGGTGGGTATTGCGGACACCATCGCAGATGCTGAGGCGATCGCACAGAATGCGCTGGACAATATCAAAGGTGACCTGCAGTCACGGCGGGATATCGGGACTGCGGAACTGGTGCAGAAGCGGATCGACCATATGAAGGAGATCCGTGGGAACTAATGGAACTGATATGATATTTATTATAGAGGGATCAGGGTGATAATATGAAACATGTGATATCAATGACCGACCTGACGCAGGAGGAGATACTCGAGCTTCTGGATATGGCAGAAGACCTGAAGGAGAAGCGCCTGCGTGGGAAGGTTACCGATCTTCTGAAAAACAAGAGCCTTGCAATGATCTTTGAAAAATCATCGACCCGTACCCGGGTTTCTTTAGAGGTTGCCATGAGCGACCTCGGGGGTCATTCGATCTACCTGAATTACAGGGATATCCAGATCGGACGGGGCGAGACCGTGGCAGATACGGCACGGGTGCTGGCTGGTTATGTCTATGCTATCAGTGCACGGGTGAACAGCCACGATACACTGATAGAGCTTGCGGAGTGTTCTTCGGTGCCGGTGATCAATGCATTGTCCGATCTTGAGCACCCCTGCCAGATACTTGCTGACCTGTTCACCATCCGGGAGTACAAGAACCGGCTGAACGGCCTGAAGTTCGCATGGATCGGGGACGGGAACAATGTCTGCAATTCTGCTATCCTTGGTTGTGCCATCGTTGGCATGGAGATCGTTGTTGCATGTCCAAAAGGGTATGAGCCTGATATGGATATTGTGGCAAAGGCAAGGGAACTTGGCGGAACTGTGACGATCACCCATGATCCTGCCGAGGCGGCAAAGGATGCGGATGTCCTGTATACCGATGTGTGGGTGTCCATGGGAGATGAGGATGAGCGGGAGAAGCGCATGCGTGATCTTAAGGATTTCCAGATCAATTCCGAGCTGGTGAACCTTGCAAAGCACGATTCCATAGTGATGCACTGCCTGCCTGCACACCGGGGCGAGGAGATCACAGCCGAGGTCCTTGAAGGTCCGCATTCGGTGGTCTTTGATGAGGCTGAGAACCGGCTGCATGCACAGAAGGCGCTCCTGCTGAAGTTGATGGCGTAAAACCCGTCATCCTTCCCCCGGAACACAAGATTTAACTACAAAAAACACTACTACAGAGTCTATCACATTGCGGGAGTTGCCCAGCTTGGTCAAAGGCGCTAGGTTCAGGGCCTAGTCTCGTAGGAGTTCGTGCGTTCGAATCGCACCTCCCGCACCATTTTAAAATTAAATACTTGTTTTGTTTTGTATGAAAATCATATCACAGCGATTTTACCCGAGTACGTAATAGAGCAATCCTCCACTCCTCAAACCCAATATCCCTTAGAGAATCCCGGAGTTGGTTATTTTCCATATTTTAGGCGAAAGTCGAAAATAGAAAAGTTGAGGGGGATTGTATGCAGGTTTCAAGCCAGAACTAAACCGACCGGACCCGGTCTGGAAGAGCCGGATTATCACGGCTATTAGGAGTGTGGATTTCCGCAAAAAGAAGCGTCAGTAAAATAACATGTCAAAAGTGTTATTTACTATAAAAGTTTAAAACGTTTGAGAATATGAAATTTTACGTTATCTGTAGAACTTATAGAGAAAAGGTATATCTCACGTTTGACTCCCCGGTTAGTGTATAAAGGGATATACCTGCATATATTAATGTAAAATGCCTATAATGTGGCAATATATATGGTTTTACAAATTCGGAAGACTTGATAAAATGGCAAAGAAAAACAATATTACTCAAGAAGAACCTCTTGAGAAACAACTGTGGAAAGCTGCGGACAAGCTCAGAAAGAATATTGACGCTGCCGAATACAAACACATTGTCATGGGTCTTATTTTTCTGAAATACATATCAGATGCATTTGACGAGTTGTATGACAGGTTACAGAAGGGTGAGGGGGAATACGCAGGAGCTGAACCAGAGGACAGGGACGAGTACAAAGCTGAGAATGTCTTTTTTGTCCCCCCGGTAGCCCGCTGGTCGTATCTTCTGGCGAGAGCCAAACAGCCGGAAATCGGTAAAGACGTTGATAATGCGATGGACGCCATCGAAAAGGAGAATCCCTCGCTCAAAGGGGTTTTGCCAAAGGTCTATGCAAGAGGCAACCTTGACCCCACGAGTCTTGGCGGTCTGATCGACCTGGTGGGTAATATTGCGCTTGGTGATGCAAAAGCCAGAAGTGCTGATATCCTCGGTCATGTGTTCGAGTATTTCCTGGGAGAGTTTGCCCTTGCAGAAGGAAAGAAGGGGGGACAGTTCTACACGCCAAGGAGCGTAGTTGAATTGCTGGTAGATATGCTCGAGCCATACGAGGGACGTGTGCTTGACCCCTGCTGCGGTTCAGGCGGTATGTTTGTCCATTCGGAAAAGTTCGTTGCCGAACATCAGGGAAAAGTAAACGACATATCAATTTACGGACAGGAAAGCAACCAGACCACATGGCGATTGTGCAAGATGAACCTCGCTATAAGAAGCATAGACAGTTCACAGGTCAAATGGAACAACGAAGGCTCTTTCTTAAATGATGTGCACAAAGATTTGAAAGCTGATTATGTCATTGCCAATCCACCATTTAACGACAGCGACTGGAGCGGTGATCTGCTCCGCAAGGACGGCAGATGGAAATATGGCGTACCACCCGAAGGTAACGCCAATTATGCATGGATACAGCACTTCCTCTACCACCTCAACCCCAGCGGAATCGCCGGTTTTGTTCTTGCCAAGGGTTCGCTCACTTCCAAATCATCCGGTGAGGGTGATATCAGAAAGGAGCTTGTAGAAGCTCGATTGGTTGACTGCATTGTGAATCTCCCTCCAAAACTGTTCCTGAACACACAGATCCCAGCCTGCCTATGGTTTCTCAGCAGGAACAAAGCCAACGGAAAATACAGGAACAGGACAGACGAGATTCTGTTCATCGATGCCCGGAACATGGGACACCTGATCAACCGCAGGACCTTGGAATTCTCACCAGAAGACATACAGAAGATTGCGGAAACCTACCACAACTGGCGCAATCCTGACGGGGATTATGAGGATGTGAAGGGATTCTGCAATTCCGTATCCATCGAAAGAGTAAGGGAACTCGGTCATGTTCTCACTCCGGGTCGTTACGTGGGCTTACCGGACGAGGAAGACGATTTCAACTTCAAGGAGCGTTTTACACAATTAAAAACCGAGTTTGAAGAGCAGTTGAAAGAGGAAGCAAAGCTGAACGCTCTTATTGCTAAAAACCTCCAAAAGGTGAAGCTGGAATGAGCGGTAATGAATTGATTAAGCCTGAAGAAATCCAGTGCAGAATCTATTCTATCCGCGGTGTTCAGGTGATGCTGGACAGAGACCTTGCTCTTTTATATGAAGTGAAAGCGATCCGATTGCGGGAACAGGTAAAAAGGAACACCAACCGTTTTCCACCGGATTTTATGTTCCGACTGACAGAATCCGAGGTGGATCTCATGGTATCGCAAAATGCGATACCTTCCAAGAAGCATCTTGGTGGTCATCTTCCCTATGTGTTTACAGAACAGGGTGTAGCGGCGCTTTCTTCGGTCCTGACCAGTGAACGGGCAGTAGATGTCAGTATTCAGATCATGAGGGCATTTGTAGCCATGCGCCGCTTTATTATGTCCAATGTGCAAGTATTCCAGAGGTTAGACAATCTCGAATTGAAACAAATGGAAACCGACAAAAAGATGGAAATAGTGCTCAATGCTATCGAATCCAGGGATATTCTGCCGAAGCAGGGTATTTTCTTTAATGGTCAGGTATTCGATGCTTATACCTTTGTCTCGGACCTCTTTAAAAGCGCCAGGAGATCAATTGTAATCATCGACAATTATCTGGACGACAGCGTGCTAATCCATCTTACCAAGAGGAAGAAGAATGTCCGGATTACCCTTCTTACCAGAAACATTTCCGGTTCACTGGCTCTGGACGTTAAGAAGTTCAACGAACAATACCCACCCATAGAGATACAGGAGTTCAGAAACGCCCACGATAGGTTCATCGTCATCGACAATACCGACATCTACCATTTCGGCGCCTCCCTGAAAGACCTCGGAAAGAAATGGTTTGCATTCTCAAAGATGGATATCGGGGCGGTTGAGATGCTTGCAAGGCTGGAGGAGATAAAGGCATGAGTGGAGTGGATGAATCGTGACGAGTCAAAAAGAACCATTCCATTTCACGGTCGGTCAGTTGGTAGACATTTTGAAGTCCCTGCCACATGATCTGCCGGTCCTGACCAGCGGCTATGAAAATGGTTTTGAGAATTTCCATGAACCATGCATCCTCAGGGTGAAGCATGAACCCCAAAATCCGTATTATGACGGAGAATTTCAGGCTGCCGGGGATGGGGATGAAGTGACGTTCGATGTGGTTGTGATCAGGAGGGTGGTCAGGGATGAGTGAGTGGAAGGAATGTACTTTGGGGGACTTAACGTTCTTAGTTACCAAAGGCACAACACCAAAAATATTCACGGACTGTGGCATAAATTTTGTTAAATCACAGTCAATAAGCTATGACGGTAGAATTGATAAATCCTTATTTGGTTTCATTGATGAAGAAACTCATGTGAAATTTAAGCGGTCACAATTAGCAAAAGATGATATTCTTTTTTCAATGGCAGGTGTTTTTCTAGGTAAAAATGCAATAGTTAGCGAAGAAATCCTCCCTGCAAATACAAATCAAGCGCTTGCGATAATAAGACTAAATCCAGAAAAAGCATTGCCAAAATTCATTCATTATTTTTTGAGACAAAAAGGTACCATCGAATTTGTTAATAATATGTCTGGACAATCGGCTCAGCCGAACATTAACTTTCAGGAAATTAAGAGTATTGAAGTACCTGTCCCACCTCTCCCCGAACAGCGCGCCATCGCCTCTGTTCTTTCCAGTCTCGACGACAAGATAGACCTGCTCCACCGCCAGAACCAGACCCTCGAAGCCATGGCGGAAACGCTTTTCAGGCAGTGGTTTGTGGAGGAAGCGGATGAGGGGTGGGAGGAAAAGCAATTAAAAAAAGTGACAAATGTAGCCATTGGAAGAACACCACCAAGAAAAGAAAGTCAGTGGTTCTCAACTAACCCAATTGACGTAAAATGGATTTCAATAAAAGATATGGGGAGCGATGGAGTTTTTATTTTTAAAACATCGGAATATTTGACACGGGAAGCGGTGCAAACTTTTAATATTCCAATAATTCCAAAAGATACTGTAGTTTTGAGTTTCAAAATGACAGTTGGAAGAGTTTCAATTACCACAGAGAATATGTTGTCAAATGAAGCGATTGCTCACTTTAAGTTCAACAATAAAACCCCATTTACAAAAGAGTTTTTATATCTTTTTTTAAAGACATATAAATACGATTCATTAGGGAGTACATCTTCAATAGTTACAGCAATAAACTCCGCCATGATAAAAGAAATGGAAATTAGAATTCCTGATAAAGAAAAAATGAACAGCTTTCAAGAAAAGACTGAGCCATTGTTTAATAAAATTGGACAAAACCAAAGCCAAATCCGCACCGTTGAAAGACTGAGGGATACGCTGTTGCCGAAGTTGATGAGCGGGGAAGTTAGGGTTGAATATGAAAGTAATTGAGGGGTTGTAATATATGGACAAAAACAATATTGTAAAACCACAATCCGATTTCATCCTCTATACCTCGAATGATGGGGACGTGAATGTAGAAGTATTCCTGAAGGATGAAACTGTCTGGCTCACCCAGAAAGCCATGGCAGGATTATTTGGAGTGAAGGTACCTGCCATCAGCAAGCATCTGGCAAACATCTATGAAACAGGAGAACTGGTGAAAGAGTCAACTATTTCCATTTTGGAAACAGTTCAAAAAGAAGGGGACAGGGAGGTCCTCCGGAAAATGGAGTTCTATAACCTCGATGCTATTATTGCGGTGGGCTACCGGGTAAACTCCTATCAGGCTACACAATTCCGCATCTGGGCTACCAGAACCCTGAAAGAATACATCATCAAGGGCTTTGTGCTGGACGACGGGCGGCTCAAACAGGGGAAGCGATTCGGCAAAGACTACTTCGAAGAACTACTTGAGCGCATCCGTGAGATTCGCGCAAGTGAGAGGCGGTTTTACCAGAAGATCACCGACATCTACGCTCTTTCTGCGGATTATGATAAAAACGCGCCGGTAACAAAGGATTTCTTCGCAACGGTCCAGAACAAACTCCACTGGGCAATCACCGGAAAAACCGCCGCAGAAATTATTTACGATTCGGCAGATGCAACAAAAACCCACATGGGTCTGACCGGATGGAAACAGGCTCCTGACGGGAAAATAATGAAGTCAGACGTTTTCATTGCTAAAAACTATCTTGGCGAAGCTCACATCAAAGAACTCAACCAGATCGTCTCTGCATATCTCGATCTGGCGGAAAACCGGGCACAACGGCAGATTTTGATGAAAATGGCGGACTGGGTTCAATTTCTTAATGGTTTTCTGGAACTATCCAGCTACCCCATACTTCAGGACAAAGGCAAAGTCAGCGCACTGGAAGCGAAGCTAAAAGCCGAGCAGGAATACGAAGAATACCGGGTAATACAGGATGAAAATTACATCTCCGATTTTGACAGAGAGGTGTGGCGTATTCGGGAGAGTAAGGATGAGTACAAATAAAAAATTGCCTGACAATCAAATTACAGTCTATCAAGCCCCTAATGGAAAAATCAACATTGAGGTACTATACGCTAATGAAAACATCTGGCTTTCGCAAAAGAGAATGGCAGAGTTATTCGGATGCAGCGCGGATAATATCTCTTTGCACCTTAAAAACATCTACAAAGAGAAAGAACTTGATGAATCGGCAACTACCGAGGATTTCTCGGTAGTTCAGATTGAAGGGAATCGCGAAGTTACCCGTAATGTAATGTGTTATTCGCTTGAAGCAATTATCGCAGTGGGATACAGGGTTAACTCAGAACGCGGCACACAGTTCAGGCAATGGGCAATCTCAATTCTTCAACAATATATTCACAAAGGGTTTGCAATCGACAGCGACCGTTTCAAATATGGTTCCCGTTTCAGCACACGATATTTTGATGACTTACTCGAAGAAATCCGGGATATCCGTTCCAGTGAGCGGATGGCATATCAGAAAATTACCGATATTTACGCTACTTCTATTGACTATTCACCAAAAGCACAGGACACAAAACAATTCTTTGCAACGGTACAGAACAAACTCCACTTTGCCATTACCAGACAGACCGCCGCGGAAATTATGGTCACACGAGCTAAGAGCAACAAGCCAAATATGGGGTTGACATCATGGCGAAAAGAACCTGATGGTAAAATCATGCCAGGTGATGTTGCCATAGCAAAAAACTACCTGGACAAAACAGAACTTGATCATTTGAACCGTATAGTTACCATGTATCTTGACTATGCGGAATTACAGGCGGTTCGTAATAAGCCAATGTACATGAAAGATTGGATTGGAAAACTGAACGCCTTCCTGAAATTCAGTGAATACGAAATACTTACCAATGCCGGGCAGATCAGTCATGAAGTTGCTCTGGCTCTTGTCAATAAAGAATATGAAACATTCAAGAAAATTCAGGATAAAAATTACATATCCGATTTTGACAAAGAAGTACGGCGTATTCGGGAGGGTAAATGTGACTATGATCCGAGTTTATAAGTTATCCGGCAAACATCTATAAAATAGGGAGTTGAGGAAATAGTCAACTATTTCAATATTGGAAACAGTTCAAATATTGTGTAACACAGGATACAAACTTCATCTCCGATTTTGACAGAGAGATAAAGCGCATCACAGGAAAAAGAGATGACGACGAATAAAATCACCGAATCCGAAATAGAAGAATTCGCAATCTTACTCCTCGAAAAACAGGGATACCAATACGTTTACGCTCCCGACATCGCACCGGACAGCGAGACCCCCGAGAGAAAAACCTTTGATGAGGTCCTGTTGCTTGAGCATCTGAAAAAAGCCGTTGGCAGGATCAATTACACTATTCCCGCAGATGCAAGAGAAGACGCCATCAAGCAGATACAGCGTTTAAACTCTCCTGAACTGATTGCCAATAACGAAGCGTTTCACCGGATGCTGACCGAAGGCATTAAAGTAAGTTATCACAAAGACGGCGCAGACAGGGGTGATCTGGTCTGGCTGATAGACTTCAGGAATCCTGAAAACAACGAATTTATCGTTACCAATCAATTCACAGTCATAGAAGACCATGTGAACAAGCGCCCGGATGTCATTCTTTTTGTGAACGGGCTGCCTCTGGTTGTAATAGAACTTAAGAATCCCGCCGACGAGACCGCAACCGTAAAATCCGCATTCCGACAGTTGCAGACCTACAAACAGGCAATACCCGGACTTTTTACATACAATGGTTTTATGTTCATCTCCGATGGTCTGGAGGCAAGGGCAGGCTCTCTCTCCGCCGGTTTCGACCGCTTCATGACATGGAAATCTTTTGACGGCAAAACTGAAGCGTCGCGTCTGATAGGGCAAATGGAAACGCTGATCAACGGGATGCTCAACAAACGAACCCTCCTGGATATTATCCGACATTTTGTTGTCTTTGAAAAGTCGAAAACTGAAGACCGGGAAACAGGTGTTGCAACAATCCGGACCATAAAAAAACTAGCCGCGTATCATCAATACTATGCTGTGAACAAAGCCGTAGAATCCACCCTGCGGGCATCAGGTTATTTATTGAACGGAAACGGGACCTACCATGATTTTAAGATGACAGAATCACCCGAAAATTACGGTTTAACCAGTATAGATACCCAGCCTGCAGGAGACCGTAAAGGCGGTGTTGTATGGCACACTCAAGGAAGCGGCAAATCCCTGTCGATGGTGTTTTTCACAGGTAAAATCGTTCTTGCCATGGACAATCCGACCATCATGATGATCACCGACAGAAACGATCTGGACGACCAGCTTTTTGATACCTTTGCCGCTTCAAAGCAGCTTCTCAGGCAGGACCCGGTACAGGCTGAAAGCAGGGAACATTTAAAAGAGCTACTGAGCGTCGCATCTGGCGGAGTGGTATTTACAACCATCCAGAAGTTCCAGCCCGAAGAAGGAAACGTTTACCCGATGCTTTCAGACAGGAAAAACATTATCGTAATAGCTGATGAAGCCCACCGGACACAGTATGGCTTCAAAGCAAAAACCATCGATGTAAAAGACGAGAAGGGAAACATAATCGGAAAAAAGATCGTTTATGGTTTTGCCAAATATATGCGCGACGCCCTGCCGAATGCAACCTACCTCGGTTTCACCGGTACTCCAATCGAAAAAACAGACGTGAACACGCCTGCTGTTTTTGGTAATTATGTTGATGTTTACGATATATCCCAATCCGTCGAGGACGGTGCAACTGTAAGAATCTATTATGAGAGTAGACTGGCAAAAATCGCTCTCAGCGATGAAGGCAAAAAACTGATTGCCGAATTGGATGAGGAATTACAAAACGAAGACCTCGCAGAGACACAAAAAGCAAAGGTGAAATGGACACAATTGGAAGCTTTGATTGGCAGCGAAGACCGAATAAGGCAGGTCGCACAGGACATCGTAACCCATTTTGAGCAAAGGGAGGTGTTGGAAGGCAAAGGAATGATAGTGGCAATGTCAAGAAGAATTGCCGCCGACCTGTATGACGAGATTATCAAAATAAGACCACAATGGCACAATGATGACCTTAAAAAGGGCGTTATCAAAGTAGTAATGACATCTACATCATCTGAAGGTCCAAAAATCTCAAAACATCATACCACCAAAGAGCAGAGACGGACCCTGACAGAAAGAATGAAAGATCCGGAAGACGAAATGAAACTGGTCATAGTTCGGGATATGTGGCTTACCGGCTTCGATGTTCCGTGTTTGCACACTATGTATATTGATAAATCCATGAAAGGTCATACCCTTATGCAGGCTATTGCCCGGGTGAACAGGGTCTATAAAGATAAGCAAGGTGGATTAATTGTTGATTACCTTGGAATTGCGTCCAATCTGAAAGATGCTTTATCATTCTATTCTGAAAGCGGAGGAAAAGGCGATCCTGTTCTTCTTCAGGAAAAAGCTGTTCAACTTATGCTTGAAAAATTGGAAATCGTTTCCCAGATGTATCATGGATTTTCCTATGAGCATTATTTTACAGCAGACACCTCAACAAAGCTCTCAATAATACTCGCTGCAGAGGAGCATATACTTGGTCTTGAAAATGGCAAGAAACGGTACATAGATGAAGTAACTGCATTATCAAGAGCATTTTCCTTAGCCATTCCGCACGAGCAGGCTATGGATGCGAAGGATGAAGTTTCGTTCTATCAGGCAGTAAAGGCCAGGCTTGTAAAGTTTGACGTCACTGGAACAGGCAAAACCGACGAAGAAATTGAAACTGCAATCAGGCAAGTTATAGATCAAGCCCTGGTAACCGAAAAAGTAATAGACGTTTTTGATGCTGCAGGCATTAAGAAACCGGATATTTCCATATTGTCAGAAGAATTTCTGTTAGAAGTTCAGAACATGGAACATAAAAATATCGCTCTTGAAGTCCTGAAAAAGCTTCTCAACGATGAAATAAAGGCGAGATTGAAAAAAAATATGGTTCAAAGTCGGACACTGATGGAGATGCTGGATAATTCCATCAAGAGATATCATAACAAGATCATTACTGCAGCGGAAGTAATAGAAGAACTGATTGAACTTAGTAAAGATATAAAGAAAATGGACAAAGAGCCACATGAAATGGGTTTGTCCGATTTTGAATACTCTTTTTACACAGCAATTGCAGATAATGAAAGTGCCAGGGAACTGATGCAAAAAGAAACGTTGCGGGAATTGGCTGTTGTTTTATTTGAGAAGGTGAAGCAAAACGCATCGATAGATTGGACGATAAAAGAAAGCGTCAGGTCGAAATTAAAAGTAATTGTCAAACGAACTTTAAGACAATATGGTTATCCGCCTGATATGCGAGCCCTTGCAACAGAAACTGTGCTTAAACAGGCGGAATTGATTGCAGATGAATTAACACAGAGAGCATGAGGATTATAAACCATGCACTTTAGTTTTGAAGAAAAAAACTACAGGTCAGCAGGCGCTCGTTATAATTGCGTTAGCCGCAGTTCTTGAAACCATTGTAGGTATCGGTTCTTTAGTGTCTATATTCACTCTTTTGCATACGATCTGGTGATTCTCTTTTCCATCAGTGTGAAAAACTGGTCAATGAATATCGCAAGCATTATGGCAGGTATGGCACCTGCCAGCAGGGTTTTAGTATTATAACCGATGAGTCCCTGGAAAATGATCTCTCCCAGTCCGCCACTGCCTATGAAAGCTGTCAGCACTGCAATGCTGTTGGCAAGGATGGCTGCGAATTTTATTCCTGCGAACATTGCCGGGTATGCATTTGGCAGCCTTATGTACCTGATTATCTGCCACTGGCTCAGTCCCACTCCCTGTGCATAATCTATCAGTTCAGGGTTCACATTGCTCAGACCGATATAGGTATTTTTGATTATAGGAAGAAGGGCACGCAGCATTATCGCTATCACAGCCGGTATAAATCCAATACCGATAAGCGGGACCATTATGGCTACGACAGCGAAACTGGGAACTGCCTGTACCAAATTCGAGAACTTCAATCCGAAAAAAGCCAGTTTCTTGCTATACAGTGATGCAAAGGCAAAGGGAATTGAAACAAGCAAACTAATGAACAACGTGGTGTAAACAAGTATGATGTGCTCCCATGTGGCATTAAGTACTGTTTCAAGGACTACCATTTGCCATACCTCTCCTGGAGTTTTATTTCAACGACACCTGCAAAACTGTCAAGTATAACAGCAAGAAGGCCAGTCCACAGTCCTGCGATCAGGATGGCATCTTTCTCGTATAGCTGGATCCCGTTTTGGAGGACTGTCCCGAGTCCTCCTGCAGCAACAAGTCCCCCCAGGGTCACCACACCCATACAGAACACAAGTGCTATCCTGATACCGCCTGCTATTAAAGGAAGGGACATGGGAATTTTCACTTTCCACAGTGTTTCTGCCTGAGAGAGTCCGATGGCTCTGGCAACATAGGTATATTGTTCATCGACCCCTTTTAACCCAGTATAGGTATTCCTTGCAATCGGAAGGATCGAATAGAGCACCGATGCAGCAATTGTCGGACCTGCACCAAGGCGAAGTATAGGAAGCAGTATCACGATAAGAGCAAGGTCCGGTATGGTCTCAACTATATTAAGGATATTGAGCACTGTATTTGCCGTTCCTGGCCTGGAGTAGATGAATATCCCTACAATGACCCCGATGACCGTTGAAAGTACAAGTGCGATGCTGAACATCTGCAAATGTTCTATGGTTCGAAGTGTCATCAGGTTCTTATCCCAGACATCTATGACAGTCTGTAATACTGTTATCAAGTCTCACCTCGGTCAGATCAACTTAAGCAGCACCTCGTCAGATATGAGAATTCCATCGGGATGGTCTTCGTTCATTACAATGGCAAGGTATTCCCCGCTTTTTTTCAATTCCGAGAGTGCAAAGGCAACGGAATCCAATGGCCGGAAGGTTTTAAGAGGTCTTGCAACATCAGCCAGTTTTTGAGTCTTTTCCCGGCATTTCATGAGGTCCACCATTGTTATCCTGCCGAGCAATTGGTCATTATCAAAGACAAATGCAGTCTCAAGGTCTCTTTCTGTCATTTCATCAACGGCATCACAGGTGTCCATTTTGCTGTCAAGTACATATTTGGTGTAAAAAGGAGACATGAGGTCTTTGACATTCAGTGTGTCCATGTGCTTGAACTTGCGGTCCGTATCAACAATCTCTGACACCATTTTAGTTGCAGGGTTGAAAATGAGTTCTTCAGGAGGTCCGACCTGCACGATCTTTGCCTGATCTACTATAGCTATCCTGTCTCCCAGTCTGAAGGCTTCTTCAATATCATGGGTCACAAATACTATGGTCCTGCCAATCTCCATCTTTATTTTCAGGAACTCTTCCTGAAGTTGCTTGCGCAGTATGGGGTCCAGTGCACCGAAAGGCTCGTCCATCAAAAACAGAGGTGGGTCCATTGCCAGTGCCCTGGCCAGTCCAACACGTTGCTGCTGCCCGCCGCTCAACTGTCTTGGATATCTATTATAAAAAAGATCAGGTGGAAGCGATACAAAATCCAGGAGGTATCGGACCCTTTCCTTTATCCGGTCATTTTCCCATCCTTCGAGTTTTGGCACAAGCCC
>JAFGQV010000004.1 GCA_016935475.1 Methanosarcinaceae archaeon | reverse complement strand
TTGTCCGGGTGCATGAAGTCATACTTTGACTTGCCGGCCCATTGATAATACATTTAATTATTTTCAAATGTAACTTGTTTTTTGCTTCGCCTTTCCAGATGTTCAGTTCATTCATCTCAAAATATTCAGTCCTGCTGTGCCACAGTCTAATTAATGACTTTTCAGATGATCTTTTATCTGATTAAAAAGAGAACGATTGCTGGGATTAAGTTATTTCTATAATCGATACTAACACATAATTGAAAGAATTTTTTCACGGGAATCATGGAGTCATTTAGGAAAATTGCGGAATTGTATTCAGAAATTGAAGACATCACTTCTCATAAAAAAATAGTGGAAACGCTGGCATCCTTTCTTAGAGACCTGGAACCGGAAGATGTCAGGGTTGCCGCCTATCTTGCTCTGGGAACTGCAGGACCCAAATTCGAGGACATTGATCTGGGTATTGGAGAGAAGCTTGGTGTAAAGGCGATTTCAGCTACCTATGAAATCCCTGAAGAAATTGTTGAAGAAAAATATTCCACACTGGGAGACCTTGGAGATGTGGCTGCCGGGTTGTGCAGAAGACGGAGAAGTAGCCTGGATATGAAAGATGTTTTTGAGCAAATGGTAAAGATCAGGGACGCATCGGGAAAGGGAAGCCAGAATGAAAAAGTATTGTTTCTCTCCCGACTGCTTGGAAGATCCACTCCCGACGAGGCAAAATATATAATACGGATCGCCCTTGGACAATTAAGACTGGGATTTGGGGAACAGTTCCTGATAGAAGCTCTGGCTATAGCATTCACAGGGGACAGGAAGAATGCAAGAAGGATTGATGATACCTACAATATCTGTACTGATATCGGGCAACTTGCCCAGTCACTGGCTGAGCATGGCGTCTCTTCACTTGGCAGATTTTCCATAAAACCGGGAAGACCTGTTCAGATGATGCTTGCAAAAAGGATTGACAATTTTGAGGAGCTGGAGGAGAAGTTTCCGGGAGAGATGGCAGCGGAAGAGAAATATGACGGGGAGAGAGTTCAGATACATGTTGACGGCGACAGGATCAGAGCTTTTTCCAGAAGGCTGAAAGACATATCAGATCAATTTCCTGATGTCATCGAAGAGGTCCATAAAACCGTCAAGGTACAAAAAATGGTCCTTGATGGTGAGATCGTTGCATTTGCGAATGAAAGGATACAGCCATTCCAGGATCTTATGCAAAGAAGAAGGAAGCATGATATTGAAGAATATATAGAAAAGGTGCCTGTAGCAGTTTTTTTCTTTGATCTGATATATCTGGACGGGAGATCTCTTTTAAAAAAGCCATATTATGAAAGAAGAGCCCTCCTGGAAAAAAGCCTGGAGAAGAGCGACAGCATCAGATTCTCACGTCGGATCGTAAGTTCAGATTTAAACAAAATAGAGGATTTTTTCAATAAGTGTGTTGAAAAAGGACTTGAAGGGATCATAGTAAAATCCCTCGACGAAGGATCCATTTACCAGCCAGGTAAAAGAGGATGGCTATGGGTCAAATGGAAAAAAGAGTATGTTAAAGGGGTAAGGGAAACTTTTGACCTTGTGATAGTCGGAAGTTATTATGGAAAAGGGAAACGAAAAGTTTCATTTGGTGCTCTGTTATGTGCAGCTTTGAACAAAAATGAAAATCGATATGAGACTTTCACAAAAGTTGGCACGGGTTTTAACGATGATGATTTTGAAGAAATCAATGAATTACTTGATAAACATTTTGTAGATAAGGTCCCTGCAAATGTTCTCATCGAAAAAGATATGCAACCAGACAGATACATTGAGCCGTCTGTGGTTATAGAAGTACTGGGGTCTCAGATAACTGCAAGTCCCGGTCATACTGCCGGGAAAAACAAAGGGGATAAAGGTTTAGCGCTCCGTTTCCCCCGTTTTTTGAGGATAAGATACGACAAAGGACCCGCAGAAGCCACAACCGTAGAAGAGATAAGAGGTATGAGATGATAAACAGTGAGATTGCAGACCTTTTGAAGAAAGTTGCAGCTATTCTGGAATTCAATGAAGTGGAATGGAAACCCCGTGCCTACAGGAAGGCTGCCAGACAGATAGAAAACCTGAATGAGGATATAGGGAAGATCTACTCAGACAAGGGAAAGAAAGGACTGGTGGAGATCCCGGGAATCGGAAGCAGTATTGCTGACCACATTATCGAATACCTTGAAACCGGGAAGGTCGAAAAATTCAAAAAGCTTAAAGAGGTGTCTCCTGCCAGGACCGGTGAACTGGTGGAAATCCGGGGTCTTGGTCCGAAAAAGGCAAAGAGGCTGGTAGAAGAACTTAATATCAAAACAGTCTCTGACCTCATGGAAGCTGCGGAAAAGCATGAGATAAGGGAACTCGCAGGGTTTGGGGAAAAGACAGAAGAGAACATCCTTAAAGCTGTCAGACTATTTGAAAAAAGCCATGAGCGCATGTTGATTGGAAAGGCCATGGATCTGGCAGAAGAAATTATTTCCTATATGAAGAAGAACTGTGAAATTGAGAGGATCAATTATGCAGGTTCTTTGCGGAGAATGAAAGAAACGATTGGTGATATCGATGTGCTGGTTGTTGCCGTTGATCCGGAAAAGCTCATAACAACCTTTGTCAATATGGAAAATGTAGAGAGAGTGGAATCCCGGGGCAAAATAAGGAGTACTGTAATTCTCACAGGTGGCGTACATGTAGACCTGAGGTTTGTCCCTGATGATAGCTATGGTGCAGCTTTGCAATATTTCACAGGCTCAAAAGATCATAATATAGCATTGAGAAATCTTGCACTTTCAAAAGGATACAAACTCTCCGAATATGGCCTTTTCAGGAAGGATTCAGGAAAAAAGATCGAAGGTAAAAGCGAAAAAGGGATATATAAAAGACTCGGGCTCCAGTATATTCCGCCAGAACTCCGGGAGAACAGAAATGAGATCGATCTTGCAAAGACGAATGATCTTCCGCAGCTTATAGAACTGAGTGACATCAAGGGAGATCTTCATGTGCATACCGCATTCAGTGACGGCACAGATAGCCTTGAAGATATGGTAAAGGCCTCGGTGGACATGGGTTACGAATATATGGCTATCACTGACCATTCAAGATCCCGGAAAATAGCCAGTGGCATGGAGATCGATGAATTGAAACAACAATGGAGAGAAATAGACAACATCTCCGGGAAATACGACATCAGGATATTCAAGGGAGCTGAAGTGGATATACTTAAGGATGGGAGCCTGGATTATCCTGATGAAGTGCTCAGAGGACTTGACATAGTAATAGGATCCATTCATTCCGGTTTCAGATCCGGAGAAAAAGAAATGACCACCAGGATCGTATCTGCACTTGAAAACAGATTTCTGACAATTTGGGGCCATCCTGCAGGAAGACTTCTTGGAAAAAGGGAAGCGTATAAAGTGAATTTCAATCAGGTTTTCGAAACAGCGGCTGGCAACAAAAAGATCCTGGAGATCAATAGCTTTCCCGAAAGACTTGACCTGAACGATGGCCTGATACTACAGGCAAAGGAGTTTGATATAAAATTCTGTATCAATACAGACAGCCACTCAACGTCTCACCTGAATTTCATGAGATTTGGTGTGGGCCAGGCACGCAGGGGATGGTTGACAAAAGATCATGTGGTCAATACCTATTCATATGGCGAATTGAAAAAGTTCCTCAAAAGAAAATCCAGATGAAAATTAAAATCCCACGAAACTATTGACTATGAAACTATTGACTATTTTCATTCACCACGTTCTGTGGCTTTCCTTCCATGAATTTTCTGATATTGTCGACGGTAACTGAAGTGCATTCGTTCAATGACTCCTCCGAAAGGAAGGCAATATGCGGCGTGAGCAATACATTGTCCAATCCGAGGAACGGACTGTTAGGAGGCAAGGGCTCGTCTTCGAACACGTCAAGTCCTGCACCTGCGATATGACAGTTGCGAAGTGCAATGAACAAGGCCGCCTCATCGACCACTTCTCCTCTTGCAGTGTTGATAAGAATGGAACTGGGTTTCATTTTCAGCAGCTCCTTTGCACCGATCATTTTCTCTGTCGTGGGAGTAAGCGGCACATGCAAGGTGACGATATCCGATTGTGTGAGCAATGTGTCCATGTCCACAAACCTGACACCCAGCTGTTTCTCCTTTGCAGGATTGGGGTGTGCGGTATAAGCCAGTACATCCATCTTGAAACCATGGGCGATCTCTATTACCCGGCTACCGATGTTACCTGTACCTATCACACCCAGGGTTTTACCCATGAGCTGGTTGCCTTTGTAGGCTCCGCAAATATAATCCCTCCACTCAAATTCACCTTCCCTCAGGGATATGTCCGCTTTATGCAAACTTCTCAGCAGATTCAGTACCTGAGCAAAAACAAATTCTGCAACCGAATCAAAAGCATAGCCTGGAACGTTTGATACGACTACTCCATGTTCTGTAGCTGCTTGCAGATCGATATGGTCATATCCTGTCTGCCATACAGCTATCATCTTAAGGTTTTCAGACGCTTCAAAGGCCCTTGCAGGTAAACCGTATCTTCCAATAACTACTATACTGGCATCACGGATCCTTCCAATAAGTTCATCATCCGAAGAAGGCCATGTATTGTAAACCTTAAGCTCACCCATTTTTTCTAGCTCTTCCTGATATTCGAGATGCAGAACAATAGGGTCTGCAACAACTATCTTCATACTGATCACTCCCTCAACAATAAAATTAAATAAGTGACTTTCCTCCCGGTCAATTCATGTTCCGATGTTTGTGTAAAGCCGATAACAAAATATTCTGATCTGCCAGAACTCTTCATTTTACTGACATTGCTGACCCTGGCTCTTCATCAGTGACTTCAACGTTGATGGCGTCGTCCGGTATCTCGATGATCTTGATTACCGTGGTCATCGTTGGTTTGACATGGTATTTTGTCCCGCTTCTCTCTGCATCAAAACCCTTACGGGGGTTCTTGTATGTCACTTTGATCCCGTATGTTTCATTGCCCATTTTGTTCACAAAGGTATCGGGTCCTTCCGTATCTTTCAGTATACCAGAAACGTAAAAACGTTTAGCCTTATCTACCGGCTCCTCGGTTCTTTTGCTTGGAACCTCGTAGGTCAGCCAATAGGTCTTCGTCTCGCCTTCATACTTCTCAGTCGTTTCTTTATATGCCACAGGAAAACACCTCAGATATAATCGGGTTTTTTACCAATTGAATACTCAGAACCACCATGCCTGTTATCATTGGCAACTTCAGTTGTCTTTTTATACTCTTCCCATGCCCTTTTCTGAGCGCTCTCCAATTTCCCTTCATCTCTGAATTTCTCAGCGAGACCTGTAGGATTATCCGGAGCCAGGAGCACCACAAGATATCTACTTCTTCTTTTCAGTTCTGTTACAATATCTCTTGAATCTGCATTCTTGATCTCCCCTCTGATCTTCTCGTTGATCTTTGCAATATCCTCCACATTCTCCACTTCTTGATAGATCTGGTCTGCCACAATACTCCCTCTACTCAACTTTGTAATGGCTCTTATATAAGTGTTATTCAGGTCTGTAGAAACCTTTTTAGATCAACGTTAATCGAAATCTGCAGTTCAACACTATCATGCAGTTAGCTTAAAATTATTTTACATTGAGATCAATAGGCTCTGTAGAAATCCTCTGAATTATGGGGCAAACAACAATACACAATTAATTAAAATGTACTGGATGATACTGAAATAATTTGTCA
>JAFGQV010000027.1 GCA_016935475.1 Methanosarcinaceae archaeon | reverse complement strand
TTCCATCGAGGGAGAGGAAAAAATATCTGTAATCGATATGGTGGGAGCTATACAACATATTCAAAATGTCATATATCACATAGGAGATTACCTTTATGGAAATCCCAATCGTCCAAAAGGAGATTTTCCACAAATAATTAAAGACTCATGTACACTATTCATAACAAATTTGGAGATGGGAAGTGTCCATGCAGAAATGCAGATAGGAAATGGCCAGATAAGCTTACCAGATTCGGGGGGGACTTTGGGCGAGAGATCCATATGCGTTACTAATGAACTGTTTGAAGCACTCTCTTACACTGATGTATCGGAAGAAGAGCTATATGATATAATAAATGATCCTCATCGAGTCAACAAACTTTTAAAAGAATTTTATTTATTGTGGCCAGATGTACAATCAAAAAAGGAAATAATATTTGCATTTGGTAAAAGCCCTCAAACAAAACTGAACCCTAAACAAAAAGACGTGATTCAAACTCTTTTGCATAAATCTCTTAATGAATATGAAAAAGAAGTTTTTGGAAGAGTAATTGAAATAAGAGTTGATCAGAAAAGGAAAATCCAAATTGATACACCAGAAGGCTCAATTGAGTGTCATTATACTTCGGACATTGAAGATACAGTTAGAGACGTGATTGGGGAACTCGTTACAATACGTGGAGTAATGACACCGACATCAAAAGGTAATTTCATTTTAAGTATTGATAATGAAGCTTCTGTAGAGAGTATGTCACAATATCGTCTGAAAACAATGAAAGAAGATGGTATTGAAAAGAAACTATTAGAAGAGATTCTTTTAGATGTTGATTTTGAAGATGATTATTACATAGTATCCAACGATGAGTTAGGGCTCCTCGCAGTTCAACAAAAGATGAAGCAGGCTATTGAAGAAATTCAAGGACAACTTTCAGTTCTGTGGCAGGAATATGTAGCAGTTGATGAGGATGATTTAGCAACAAGTGGAAAGGATTTGAAAAATAAGCTTATTTCAATTGTAGGTGCACACAATGGCTAAATACAAAACAAAAGATATCGAAGCATCGTTGTCTAAAAAAGGTTTTCAGCTACATCGTTCTCATCATAAGTTATACATATACTACGTAAACGGAACAAAAACCAGCATCAGAACATTCATAAGTCATGGAAAAAAAGAATATGGCGATAAGTTGGTAAGCAAAATGAGGACTCAGCTCAATTTATCTCGCCAACAATTCGATGATTTAGTAACGTGTCCACTCACAAAAGAAAAATTATATGAAATATATTCTGAACAGGATTTTCGTCGCTAAATGAAAACAAAGACTTAATGCAATAGAAGAAAAATTTTCAATCCTCAATTATCCTAATGAAATCGAGAATGTTTATAAGAAAGAACATTTTCTTTAAAAATAATAATGCTCAAAACCTTACTTCACTCTCCCATCATCCCCTAAATCCGCACCATGTCCGAACCTGCGTACCAATCTGGCAGGTTCGGAACATGCATACGACTGAGAATTCATTGTACGCTAATTTTGGTCTTTGTATTGCCGAATTAGAATCCGTCCATCACCTTTGTTGCAATGTACAACATACCTCCCAGTATGATAAACTGACCGTCAACGATCATATCACAGAGGATATCTGTTTGCCCGACCTTATCAAAGGAGAAAATATAGAGATGGGCGTAGATCATACCGGCAGCTAGAAGGTATGTTACTATCGGGGAGAGGTGTGCAATACTTATCATAAGGACCATTAGCCCCACAAATAAGTTCAAAGCCGCAAGCAGGGTCTTTGTTTTTTGCTCTCCCAACATAACGGGTATGGTATTCACCCCGGAGAACGCATCACCTTCGATGTCCCTCATATCACATATGACCGAGTTAATGAACACCAATGAAAAAAAGTACGCACCGATCACAAATGAAGCCAGGCTTTCACCTGTAGAACTAAATTGGGTTGGAAGCAGGGTAGGAGTTAATGCCCAGGCAATCGCAACAACAAAGTTCTTAACGCCGGGAATTTCCTTTAATCGCCTATACTTGAACTCTTTTGGGATCCACACACAGCTATACAAAATACCACATATCAATGGAATTGACGTGATCAGCAGTGCTTTGATCCCGTGTGACATCGCAAACAATAGCGAAAAAAAGTACGCAACCAGAGCAGAATAGTATAACGTTTTCTCATATTTCTTGGTGAATGAAAACCTTTCCAGGTGATTTATGGAATCTTCCTCTTCATCTGTTTTCCTGTTAAGGTTGTATACTGAAAATGTAACAAGGAACATTATGGCAAATAATGTGAAGCTACATCGAATATGTTGTGTTGCACAGGAGATGTAGACCATTGCACCACCGGCAATGGAGAGGTAGATAGAGCTATACGTCAAAAAATGAAAAACATTTTTGAATTTGTCAACGACCCAGGTTTCAGTTTTGTCTATGTAAACCATAGAACAAATGAAATTATTACATATTAACATTAATTTCGACGGCGAATATTCACCAAAACGATGAACATCAGCCAGTTAAATTGCTGTTAATCGTGGCAATAAATGTATAGGCGTAGCTTCATAGGGGAATATACGGGGATGCCAAAAGATTTGGTGTTAATGATATTTCAGAGCTGATCATGCTTTAGATAATTAGTCTATAGCAATCGGTTTTGAACATTCAGGAAACCTACCCCAATCGTACCCCTGTTATCCTGACACCAGAGACCTTGGCAACTCCGAGTATGTTTAGAAGTATCGTGAATCTACATTTGTTGGTCGTATATTCACTCGTGAAAATAATACTCTTGCATAAGGTTGAATCAAAAATCATCATATTTACAAAAAAAGAAGTGAAAAAATGTATGAAATTCCATTGATCTGGTATTACATTCCAGCTTTGATGCTAGTGTCTTCAATAATGATGGTTTTCGGAGAGATGAAGAAATGGACATTTGGTGAATGGCTGTTATTTACAGTATTAACTGTGATCTGTTTGTATGCAGGTCTGTCACAGGCGAGTGCTCTTTGGGTCCAATAAAAAAAGACTGTTCAGAAAGGTCTCGTTAAATTTTTATAATACTCAAACAGCCTTTCTCCCCAATTAACAGCCATCTGGTCAAAGCTGAAAAGGTCTGTGGTTGTGTCATACGTCACACCATCTTTTTTGTACAAACCCAATGACAGGCATTTATCAGTAACAGTAAGACCAAATTTAACGTTTTCATTTGTAACCAATATTCTAAAGTTCGTATATCCTTTCAATGCCTCAATTTTTTCTACATAAGGTTCTTGCTTGAGTTGTTCTGAAACATCGTTGGTAACTATAAGTTCGACCGGAATTCCTTTGCATACTCGTTCTGCTATGGCATCCGCGTGTCCCGTGCTCATGATAGGCGATACACCATACATATGTTCAGCTTCGTTTAGGGCTTTCAAATAATTCTTGTATACATTAAATATTTCTACATTAGTGTCAGCAACGACTTTGGAATCATATAGGCATTCAATCTCGTTTAAAAATTGAGTGGGTATTCCTTCTAAATAGTGATTGCTCCAAAAATGTCTATGCTGCCTGATCCCTCCCATTGTCATGATAGAATCAACAATTTTGGATGTCACAATTTTTCCCAATGGAGTTAAATAGTACTCGTGTTCAATAATTTCAATGAGTTGATTTGATTCTAATATCCTGATCCTTGGTATGATAGCCTGGGACGTACTTCCGGTGACTTCACGTATTTCAGTAAGCGTTTTTTTGTTTTCACTTAACGATAAAAGGATTTGAGTCAAAAGTCTTGATCTATGGATTGTTTGAATATCATCAATTGCTTTCTCATAGACTTCAAAGATATCCATATGTCTAACACCTTCTTGAACGGCTGGATAAATAGGATCCAATCCTGATGATTTTCAACCTGATTCTAACACGTTCGTATACACTTTAGTTGTAGCTAGATATATAATAACACAAGTTAGGTTGTATAATATTTTTCGTTTTGTATTTTAATATGCCATATAATATACTATCCAATATGTTAAAGTCTTAATTATAAAGGTTACGGAATTTTTGGTTAAATTGGGTTCAAAAAAGATTGAAACATAAACATGAGATAAACCAACCAGACAGAAGGACACATGTTTCATCCAGAAACCCTGCTCGTATCCCATAACTCCGCTCCATCTCCACCCCTGCGTACCACTCCGGCAATTTAGTAGTAAGCACGCTCTTCTAAATCATCTTCTTTTGGCTGGTATGTCAGTCCTTTCTTCCCTATAAGGTAGGTTAGAAATGCGCGCCGCACATCAATAGAAATTGACCAGCGTAATAACCAGTAGCGACGCCAGTATGACCGGCCAGTAGAGAAGTTTTACGATCAGGTTGTCCCTGTAATGGATCAATCTGCATTCGGTGTTGGAAGCCAGAAGGATGGAATTGATGGACACCCCAAGGATAATGAAATACAGGACAAAATAGAAACATTCCAGATAGATTATGCCCGTTGCTGCCAGTTTTTCACGGAGGGAGAGATGGGAGACGATCAGCACAAAGAAAAGGGCGGCGCAGTATGCCAGCACCGTAGATGAACTGAAGCCGTACAGCCGTATCTTCTCATCGCTCTTGGTGGAGATCATAAGCACAGCGAACAGCAGTATAGACACCACGATAAGGGGGATCAGGTTTGATATCACCGAGCTCAGGAAATCCCTTTTAAGACCCGCATTGTAGTAAAGTTCCGGGAAATCCTGCTGGTAGTCATCCACCCCGAAATTCACATTATAGGTATTGGTCCTGTAGCTGAAGAAACTGTTCTGGATATCCCAGCCTTCAAGCACGAAATTCTTTTCCAGTCCGGGTCTGGAATCCGGGTCCATGATATCATAGGACTTCAGGTCCGGGGTAAGGATAATATTGCGGTGGAAATCCTTGTGCCATATCCGGATCCAGACATCCTCGCGGTCAAAGGGATACTTCGAATAATCGAAGGGCTGGCGCAGCACAGCCCTGTAATACCACCCGATAACACCATTATCCCTGTAAGCCTCTTCCACATCAATGCTTTCTGCCTCAGGGAAGATAAAACCCCGGGAAATATCATCAGGAACATCTGAATAATCCTGCCAGACGTAACCCGTCACGATCACATTATTAGCACTTGAGAATTCCAGGGACTGGAGGAAAACCCCGGTAGGAACCCGTATCGTATCATCCTCACCGGGTACAAGGAGCTTATGAAGGGCAGTCTCTAAGCCGAACCTGTCGAATATCTCCACATCCTCGTTGTTCTTATCCGGAGGCTCATCAAGCGTAACATGCCATATGAACCACATCCCGCTTATGCATAGCAGGGAAAAGATGATTGCAATAATCCACAGTCTTTCGGGCTTTCCCTTATCCCCCCGCAGGATAAGGACCGACAAAAAGAACAGGAACGCTAGGATCGCCATGGCAAAAGATATCTCCAGATGCCGCTGGAGTGTCCTGGATTCCTGGAATATCTCGTCTTCGATGAACACAACTCCCAGAGTCCACTCGTTAGACGGGATCGGTTCGTAGAACACCCATAAATTCTGTCCTGTGACCTCATTATGGAAAACCTGATAACTTCCAGGGGTTATGTCCCCGGTTATCAGCCGCAGAGTGCTGTCCTTTTCCTTCAGGTCAGCTATGTTCTCCCCCAGGTATTCCGGTATTGGATGGGATACCACGGTTCCCTTATCTGTAAGGATAAATCCGTATCCTGTATCACCAAGGTCAAGCGATCCCACAAAACGCCTTATCCCATCAAGGGAATATTCAGCGCCGATTATTCCGGCAGGCACTTTTTCCTGACCGGATGTATCTGCATGACAAAAAACAACATTGTAATTTATCATGAACGTCTCGCCTGCTGTCCCTAAATAAGGTTCGATCCAGCAGGCACCCTTTTCAAACGTCAGGTTGTACCATGCAGTCTTTGGACCTGTACCGTTCTCTGCCTCTGACAGGGTATAATCGTACACATCTTCAACCTGGATTAGCTCAAGTTCCCCATCCTTCCTTACATAATACGGGGCATAAAGCCGTTTTTCCGGATCAAAGGCATAGGGTTTATAGACAGCAGAAAGCCCGAAGAGGTCCGGGTTTTCTTCCATGGTCCTTTTAAGTCTTTCAGAAACCTGTGCACTCTCCAGTTCACCGGAACTCAGGTCATCTGCAAGGGATTTGGAGACGGTTACCAGTTTGCTGAGATCGCTCCCGATAACCATTGCAGCGTCATCTGCCTGACTCTTTGCACTATCCTTTGCATCGTCAAGCAGCTTGGATGGACTGGACAGGTAAGCATTCCCGAGAAATAGCACTAAGACAAAACTTATGATACAGAGCAATAATGAGATCCTAAAGACCAGCTTTTGGCGTTTTTCATTCACTATTGACATCCCTCAAATAATACTTCAGTGGTCCTGAATAACTATTTTTCACTTTTCACAGTAAGTAAAAAAACATTTTATAAATCCTTTTTTAAGTACAACGTATTTGCAAGTTCAGATTATTAAAAGTTCCCATTAGGCTTTGTGTAAAAGTCAGGTAAAAATAGGAGTTTTGCACAAAGCTGCAGGAAGTCAAAAATACAAAAACACTTGGGAAGATCAAGGTGTGGATGAACTCCGTATTGAGGATTTTAGATTTTGTTATCGGCTTTTTACTTTTTAGTTAGTTAAGTTCCAACCTTAAGTATTTTCCTTTTATGAAAAAAAATCCACTTATTGGATTTAAGCTAAAATCCATTTGACTTTTAATCGCAACACCATTTGCCTGTAAATTTTAATCGCTTCACTGTTTTTATCTTTTTCAATCAAATCTACACATTTTTCAATGTCCCCGTAAAGTGAAACAAACTCTTTTTTTGCTTCGTTTGATGCATATATATTTCTCACAATTTTTGGAGCGATATCGTAATACTCTTTTATCATCTCCATGCCTCCATCTATATTGTTCATGTAACCGTCTCGGAAATTACGGAGGACTGTGAGTTCTTTACAATCATCTGGCAATCCCTTCGCTTCTATGCATGCTGTTGTCAGGAAACAGTGTCCGGATTTTTTAATATCTTTTTTTATTGCTTTTTCAGGCGGTTTGAATCCCCCGAAGCCTTCCATTTTCTCTTTTAAATCTTTCCAGTACGTTTCCATCTCTTCTGCAACTTTATTACTTCGCTCATCTACATTCAATGCATTCCAAGCTATTTCGGTGATGTCTAACAATTCCCAGGGTTCTTGGTACCCAAAAAACTCAAATGGCGTATCAAATATATCCTTATTAGTTGTCTTCGTTTTGCTATTTTGCAATTCATACATGGCCTCACAATATGCTTTTAATCCTTTCTCATGCGTGCCTGGTAAGTCATTAGTAAACTTTGTTTTTGCACCTCTGTTATGCCAAACATATTTTCCTTTACTGGTCTCCGCTGTCGCTTCGCCCATCCCTTTAAATCCAAAAGCTATCCCAGTTCGGCCTTCCACTGGTATATTTGTCTGCCCCTTATCTTTAAGTTCTCCAACCATGTCGCTCACCAAACTACCTTTGAATATACCACCACTTACACCTGCATAACAGGATTGAAACGTTATTTTACCAATTTTGTTTCCTACCGGTAATTCATTTGGTGGTGTAAACATTGAACCTGCAATTTTATCTGCTTTTAATCCACCTACCTTTCTAACTTCACCGTGTTCGACAATCCTTATTTCCTCATTGTTGTCTAATTGGTCCCACACCTTATTATCTCTCAAATCCCCTATCGGTCCTGTCGCTTTAGACACTGCATTTTCAATGTTATTCCATACTAAGGGATCCTCTTGATCATTAAAATTATCAACAGCCATTACCGCCATTTTTTGCGTTACCTCTGGGGATGTGGCAGTCTCAATCATCTTACCCTGCATCAGCTCTTCTTCTTCTGGTATCTGGCACTGGACACACTCATCAGTGAACTTTCCCTGCATTAGTTCCTCTTCATCTTCGAGTCCCTGACGCTGGACCGGTACCTGTTGAGATGTAGAAGGAAGCCTGCCGATCTCTCCAGCCCTCTTCCCCATCACATCCGCTTCTTTCTCCAACTCCGCATCATCATTAATCGCTACACCCTTTGCCTGCAAAGTTGGCCTAACCCGTCCCTGTGACTGCTGCACCACATGCCATCCTTCGTGGGGAATATGTTTTTCCTGACCAGATGCCACATGAATGTTTTTTCCTTGTGTGTAAGCCAGCGCGTTTATCTGTGTGGGTTTGGATGAGTTGTAATGCACACGCACAGCTGATAAATCCATACCTGAGAGGTTCTCAAGACCCGATTTCAGGTGATCTGGCATGCCGGTCCTGTTTGATGGTGCTTCCTCCTTTGCCTGCAAAGTGCCTGTCAGCCCCGATGCAAACTTCCCTTGCATCAGCTCTTCTTCTTCGGGTCCCTGCCGCTGTACAGTCTCGATTATCTTGCCCTGCATCAGTTCCTCTTCCTCCGGTATCTCCTGTCGCTGTACAGTGTCCATCATCTTACCCTGCATCAGTTCCTCTTCCTCCGGTATCTCCTGCCGCTGGACCGGTGATTGTTGGATTGTTGAAGGGATATTGCCGATCTCAGCCAGCAGCTGTCCCACAGCCTGATTACCTATCGTGCGCTGTAGCTGCAGCACATCGACCGGGGTTAGCGATCCGGGGGCGGTTCGGGCGCGCAGGACGATGGCAGAGGGGTGGGTGTCAAGGGACGGGCCGTTTTTTGAAGATACATCTTGTTTTGTAGACGACTTGTTTTTTACATCCACGGTTCTTACCTGTTGACGATCAGACATCAATTCTCACCTCTTTAACTGTAAAATTCAGTCGAATTCCAAGAAGACCAATCTTCAGTCTTTTCATGGGATATAATGAAATTATCACTATCTCTGGTTACTTTTATATAAACTTTCATTTTACCATCGTTATTGGATTCCACCGTAATTCTTCCAGTCACCGATCTTTCATTCCCAAGTTCTTCTTCCACCCGGACAAAATCAATATCAAATAGCGCTATATCTACTATTTTGTCATTTCTGTAATCTGTCATAAAAACTTTGCCGGTATCCTGTTCTTTCCCATTGACCAGAAGTTTTATCCAGGAAACATTATCCCTGATAGTCCAATAAAGCTCTCCTTCATTCTTATTTTCTATATGCAATTTCAAAGGGGCAAAATCCTGTGTATCTGGTTTTGTGACAACTATTGGATATGTGTCAATTAAATTGACCGACAGAATCGGCCAGTATTTTTTCGTCTCTTTAATGTCTAAATTTAGATCGTACTCTTTTTTGCCCCACCCAAATAACTTTTTATAATTAAGGTTGATAATTGCATCATACGGTTGATACCGGTTAGGGCTGTACTCGTTATCAGGGGTATAAACCCATAACTCGATATTTTCCTCTGGTCCTGTTCCGGATTCAGTGGTAACGTATACCCACTTATCTGCTGCTCCAAGTGACCAGTCACCTGTTTTTCCAAAAATGGCCGGGATCGAATACCATGGATACGATATGTTGCAAACATACTGGTATTTGGAATTCAGCTCCAGATTCGTAATGTTCTGGTCATGAATGTTATATTCCAAGGTAGGCTCCGGATAGGCTGCGGACCATAAAAAAATCACGGCAGCAAATAAAACGATCCCATAGAATAACCATCTCAATTTTGTCCATCTGTCTGAGATCTCACGTTCTCTCAACAGGAACTTTTTATTTATCTCTGTTTTATCGATAACGGAACAGAAATTTTTCTCTTCAAAACCATCTTTCTCTATTGTATAAATAAGTCCTTTTCCAACGTAATCCTCATCTGCCGTGTATTCATATTGACCATGCTCATCAGAAAAAACTGTGGCTATCTCTTTATCCTGAACCTTAAGTTTAATTTTTGCAACTGCAATGGGAGTGTAATCCTCTGCATTGAGAATTGTACCGGATATTTTCATAGTCCAACCTTCTTTTGTTATCAAACGTTACCATCTTATCAAAATCGATCAAGTATACACATATCCTGGAATTTCACCATGTTACTACAGAATTTCATAATACTTGAACTCAATTTCAATTTTCTTATTTGTCAAGTTCTTTACCACCAATACATAGGAAAATTGGTCTTTTTCCTTCTCCACATGCCATTTCCACTCAATATCCGAGTCAGGGGTGATGGGAATTACACTGGTTATAAAAAACCTGTGATCTGCGGAAGGCTCCGTAAATTCCACTTTTGCTTCTGACCTTGGTCCGATCTCGGCAGATCCTGAACGTGGGATGGTATGCATTTTTGAAATTGAGACAGATCCTTTGGCTATCTGGTCCGGTCCCACCATATCCCGTTCCAGTGTCCCGCTCAAAGTACCGGAAACATCCAGATCTCCTTTCAAAACAGTGTTTTCAGACCGTATCTCCAATCCCGGCTTCGGACCGGTAACTCCATGGACCATTGGCCATGAAGCAGGATCAGCAGGTATTGAAAAAACAATACTGTGAGCTTCTATATCCCCACCAACGTTCCCTGAAAGCGTACGGTCCTCCACATCGATGGACTCCAGAGTATCTTTTTCCCGGTCGAATATGAGCTTTGCCAGAATGATCTTTAAGGATTGTTCATCCGGCTTGTTCTGGTCATGTTCAATAACAGCCTCTTCTGTGATCCGTGTACTACCCTTTTCACCGCCCTCCTCCTTAAAGTCGGTTTCCTGTTCCCTGTATGATATAGTAAGATAGAGGGTTGGTGCTGTAGATGCGGAAAGGTCGATCTCTTTCATTTGATCGACCATTATCTGTCTTCCCAGGCTATCTATGGCCATACCCGTGCTGACCGTTACGTTTTTTGTACCGGTTTTTTCCACATTCAGACCCTTTGCAACGCCCCAGGTATGCAGGTTCCGGTTATGCGACCTGAGTGACCCGATATGATATTCCTGTTCGTCCCTGAAATCATCCGCATCCAATAACTGTCCGGTAAAATAATTCAACCGTTTATTTGACTTTTTTTGAGCCATGGTTTTCCTTCTCCTATCATTATAACAACGTATTATCTCCAATTCTCGAATTGACACCTACTGTCATCCGGGGATGTTTTATGTTCAACCAGTAATCAGTATGAGCAGGTTTTTCAGAATCTACTATTTCCTCAATAGCTTTCTTCCTGTTTCTCCATTTTTTGATCTGGGAAGCTTTAATATTTTTTTCATTGTATATGGCAAACTTGCCATTTTCCTTTTTAACATTCAGATCAAAGGTCTGGTCTTCCTTGATCTTCAGGGTCGCAGTCATCTTTTTTTCATCTATCGTTATGTCTGCCGAGTTTTCACCCTTATAAATGTGGATATTTTTCCCCTCATCGGATTTACGAATTTCTGCACCCTCAGCCCAGGAAATACCGAAGTCCTCATTCAGGTAATGCAAGAGCCTCTCACCCCCGATTCCCGGTACATCGTCCCAGCTGAACAGATACATCACATCGACCTCAACGATGAAAAAATATGGTGGAAATCCACCCAATCTGCCTTTTTTTCCTACATGGGATGTAACCCCGATCTGAAATGGTTCGGCTTCTTCAATAATGGTTATATGCTTGCCCACATATATTTTCAGGTACTCCTCAAGCCCTTTTTTTGTCCCGCGCATCCGGTATAAGGGGAATATTCTGGTAATAACCTCCCTCTTTTTCTCAAATTCCCAATCCTCTTTCAGAACAAGTGCCATCCAGCCTGCCAGCCACCGCAGGAACTCGTCCAGATATTCATCCGCATCCACATCAGTCCCGAAATAGCTGTAAAAACGATCTCTGCTTTCCGGTGTTAAAAGTGGTAAGAAGGTTTCGTCTTCCGCATCGGTCATGAATGAAAAGCGGGGATAAAAAACATCTGAAATGATATCAAGCATCTCCAGGATACCCTTTTTTCCATCGATCTCACCATCGCCAATTCCACTCATTATCTTTTCGAATATCTTGAGATATCGACCAATGAACGGTTCCTTTTCTCCTCCATAAAATACTGAGGGAAGATAGTTCATGTATGTTGACTCAGAGTGGTTCATTTATCCTCCTTCATAACCTCTACATTGATAGAAGAAACGTTAATGAGGCCTCTAATATCCTTGATCATGATCTTCTCACCGTCAAATGTTATGGACATGGATTGTTTTATGCCGGCAGTCTCCTCAACGATCTGTGCGATCTCATACACTGTAAGCGGTCTTCGGTATGGCCATCCGGTCTTCCCGTCCCCGCCTGTAAAAGGATCAAGAAGTCGCATGATTCTTTTCCTGATGTTATCCTCCACTTTTTCGGGTACGGTATAATGATGACATACCGCCTTAATGTCAATGGCAACATCCGTATAGACAGGCTGTATGACCTCGATTTTCGTTCCAATGAGTGTCCTTGGTCTCAGGTAATCCTTTACAAAGGGAATGAGTTCTTCATAATGATCTCTATCATCAGATACGATCACGATCTCGACCTTATCTTTATCCGGCGATCTATAAACAATAGCCCTTCTGACCTTTGCCTGACCTTCCCCTCTGTCGCTGGTAGCTTCCATGGCAAGACGTTGAAAATCGGATTCTGTTATTGCCCTGTACCGTGACCTCATAAAACGCAGGGCGTTTGTCTTCATCTCTGCAATTGTTTTTTTATCCCCCTCCTCTATTTCTCTAAGAAATTCAAGGATCTGCCGATGTGACCTGTCCAGATATGGATCATTTAACGCGCGTTTTACATCATCAATACCCGAAGCACCGGCTACAAGTCTTAAAAAATTCACATACGATCCATCGGGAATTCTGTTGATCCTGTAGAGTGTTGTTTCTGCGATCCAGGACAGCAGCTCAAGGATCGTGATCCCGGGGTCGGATGGATTGTGGTCTGTCCATGTGTCGGTATAGTTCGGGATCGATGAGATCATCTCATCAACTAATTCTTCATAGCTCTTTGTATCAAGGTTTGGCAGTGGAATGGTCATTTTTTCATCCCGCAATTTCTATATCAATGGTACCGGCACATGGCAGGGTACTTTGTTCAATGGTTATTTGCTCGATTCCCGTGGCTCTCTCTTCCTTCTGTCCGGGCGTGATCTTTGATAGAATAATTTCCTTAACATAATCCACTCCTTCAATGCCTTCGATCACAGCAGCCATCTGTGAGATCACTATAGCCTGACCGAAATCCCATCCTTTTCCCATCAGTCCGCCCCTGAGAGGGTGCAAAAAGGTTCTAAGCCTTTTTTCTATCCTTTCCGAAACAATAACGCTCTCACCCAAAAATAGCGGCTTGAAATTTACATATATTTTTATCTCTGCATATTCAGGACCAACGACCTTGATCCTGTCAGAAATTGTCATCAAAGCCCGCTGTTTCAGGTAATTTTTCACAGAATCCAGAAGGTCAGCATCCGGAAGAGGAACATCACTCTCAGACTCCGGGATGATAACAACCGACAATGTACCGCCTTTTCCCATACACCTTGCCCTTGCCACATGCTGTGACGCCTCCAGTGCAAGCCATTCAAAGTCTTCTTTTGTAACCGCACGCCCCCGACTCTTAATTGTATGGGGTCCCCTATTTGCTGCATTTTCAGGATCCTCCTGGTCCATCCCTCCGGATGCAGGGACATGATTGGATACCCTGTCGATATTCGGGATCGTTTTCTTAAGCGATGTAATGGTTTCTTTCCCCACATTACCCTGTTTGCCGCCCCCGCTTTTGTAATTCGCAATGATGTTGTTCATTCCTTTAGAGGGGACCATACCTCTTAATCCATCACCGAATGTTATCGTTCCTTCTGCCCTGTCCAGGACGTAATGCCTGCTCATGGGAGCTGAAAGGGCAAAGTTCTTTACCTCATCCCATCTGACCCATACCTCTTTGATCTCCCCGCCTTCTTCAATCAACCTTAAAGCATCACCATTTTCACCGGATCTCAGTGTCTTTAGTTCTTCTCTGGACGGGATATCCATTTCTTTTATTTCAACAACCTGTCCTTCAAGCAAAGGTTTTTGTGAAAAACTGAGTGTGAGGTCTGTTTCCCCATTTCCTGAACCAAGGATCTCATTCTCTTGTGTTACATTGTTAAGAGACCATACCGTATTTGGGAAAATGCCTGTCAATTCGGGACATGTGACCAGCACTCCTTTTTTCATCCTGGCTTTTAGCCAGTACCGCTCCATCCCGAATTCAGACGTGCTTTTTATTTCCGGAGGGACAAGAAAGCTTATTATCCCGTCGTTCCTGAAAGAATCTGTTTCATCCTCGACACTCAGTTCTTCCCAGCATACACCGTTGAAGTATTCCCAGATATGACCGGTTGCTTCATAGATCACGTCATGTTCCTTCTGGTATTCCGGGTCTTCAAGGGTCATTGGCTTTTCATTGTAAAGCGCCCTTTTTACTGCAAAAAGAAGCGCGATGGGAATATTTGCAATGTTATCTTTAAAACCAAGGAATAGAGCCGGCATCTCATCAGGCAATAACTTATAGGGTTTTTCCGGACCATCCAGTATCAGATCCTCGTACCGGAAGTTGTTGAATACCTTAACCTTGCAAGGTTCAGTTTCTTTATAACTATAGGAAATCCCTATAGATCGTATGAATGGGGAAGTAAATTCGGGTTCTTCGGGCTGGCCTGAAACCTTCCTTCTAAGGAAACCTTTTATTTTTTCCTTTACGTGTCTGATCCTATCGGGTATTAATCTACGAATGAGGCTAACATGTTTCGGTTTGAATATTCCACTGCGTCCATACACGCTTCTTGGTATGATCTTAACCTTCACCTGCCTGAATATTCTCCTCTTTGATCTTCTTATTTTACCGGATATCAGCCGGTCAACATAACCCGGTTTTTTCGGTTCGGGTTCTACGGTGGTCTCATCTACCTTTTCTGCCAATACGCTGTCCCTTATCCAGGACTTTATCTTTTCCTTCGAGTCACTTATTTTGCCAAATAATCGCCCAATAAGACCGGCTTTTTTCAGTTCGAATTTCTCAGGCTCGCCGTATGCATCCTCTGATAGTATCCTTACCCTTATCCACCTGTTTAATAGTCCGTTGATCTCTATGGGCAGTACGGAAGGACAATTATCTATTATTACCTGATCGGCTTTTGTAAAAGCATTGGTTTTATCGGTAACGTGTAAGTTCTCCCATCCACTCCCGTCCCAGCATTCCCACAGCAGTTTCACATTTCTATTTTCAATTTGTGATTCAAGTTCGATATCGAAAGTAATTTGAGCCTTTTCTTTTGAAAAAGCTTCTTCGGAACCGATGTATAGCGTATCACCTTTCTTTGGTACCTCTCCGAAAGGATGGAATCCTTTTTTCACATCCATTGGCATATTATTGAAAAAAGCTCCTTCAGGCAGGATATCTTCAACTGTTATGTCTGCGGATATTCTGGAGATCGAGGGCATTTTCACTCCCTTATGGAATAAACCTTCCTGGGGTCTTGCCACTAACCAGAAACTCCCGGTCCCATCGATCGAGGATGCTCCCAGCTTTTCGATCTTCATGTTGGTTTTCTCTGCAAGGATCATATCTAACCTTTCGATACGAGCCTCGTTATCAAAGGTGATATTACTGAAAACCGTATCTTCAATTAAATTTCCTGACCCATCGGACCAGTGGCAGAAATACTCTTTAGAAAGGTTGGTTCCCTCCAGATGGACCGTTAACTCCGTTGGAGGTCTTCGTATATCCAACAGGATATCATCGCCCAGAAATAGGGCGTGTTCGAATGGTTTCTCATTGCTGTCCTTTCCGAATATAGTGAAACCATCTTCTTTGCCGGACACAACTGTAGAATGGTCCGTATATCTATCTTCCCAGGGGTTGAGAGAAAGAACAGCATCCAGTTTGGCCGGGATTACGCTCAGTCCATGTATCGTCTCAAAGATGGCATCCGGATCTTCTGATGATGACACCCTCGTACCGGCCGGAACAAAGGCGCATGATCTTGATCCTTCTGAAGGGAAGAATGTAAGGGGAACCTTTGACGGTCTGGCTGGCAGAAGATCCATTCCCGCAAAGTCAAGGAAGGCAAGAAGGTGTTTATCAGGGATCCTGTTGAGCTGGTTAATCAGAAACTCTGTTCTTTTTGAAAAGAGCTTGAGTATCACCAGTCCGGGATCGTCAGGATCAAAATAATGGTCATCATCCAGAATGGCCAGTTCGGGGCAATAATGCCTTGCAAGTTCCAGCGCCTGCTGATAAATATCCCCGGATGTCCTGTGGTCCAGAACAGGTGTGTTGATCCCCATCTATTCCCTCCCGAGATAAAATGGGTATACAAGGTTATATCGGTTGTTTGTGGAAATATCCCTGTATTCGATGCTGATATTCAGCCTGTCACCTTCTTTTTTGTCAGCATTTGCATCAACATTTATGACCTCTATTCTCGGCTCCCATTTTTTTAAAGCCTCTTCAACGTAAAAAATGGCAAGTGCTGCAGTAGACACATCATTCACAGAAAACGCAAGGTCATGGATACCACAGCCGAAATCGGGACGCATGACCCGCTCTCCCATTGCAGTACCCAGTATTGTCATGATGGATTCCCTGATGGATTTTTCATACCCGGACCATGCGATCTTTCCATCCTCGACCCTCAATGGAAAACCCACACCAACCCCAAGAAAATCTTTATCCATATGATCTCACCCGATTAATACTGTCCCTGCTGCTATTACTGTGCCGGTCGGCATATCTGAAGGATCATTGCATGTCATTGCAGTATCGCCAGTTCTTGCTGCCATCTTCCCGTTTATCTTCACGGTAAAACTCCCCAGCTTTATTGTTGCCTTATTTGATGGAGGCTTCTGGAATGGTCCACCCTGTGGAATATGTGGTGGCGTGTTCGTAGCCGTTGAATCGACTGTTGCTGCAGGCATTCCCATTATCTTTACGTCCTGGCTGAGGTTTCCATCTATGATACCTGTGAAAGGATGGGGCAGGGGAGTGGGTATAGGTGGAGCCGGAGGTGCCGGTATCATTACAATGTGGATATCCATGGAAACGATCTGGTCTCCCTTTTTAGCTGCTGGCTGTCCCATTTAGTTAATGTTCACCATTGACCCTTTTATATTCATATTTCCGGATGTCTTGAGGTCCAATCCTGCCGACGATTCAATTTTTGCAGATGCAGTTGAGGAGACCACAATGTCTTTTGCATTTATGGTAACTTTTCCGTTTGGCGCGGATATCTCGATATCTTTTTCCGACTTTAATGAAAGTTTATTATTTTTTGTTTCAATTGTGATCACATTTTTTTCAGTCTTATCTATGATCTCGATCTTCTCGTTCCCTTCCGTATCATCCAGTTTTATTGTATGTCCGCTCCGGGACCTGATCATCCTTATGTTATTCTTTCCGTCATCATTTTTCTCAGGTGGTTTATCCTTGCCGTTCCATAATGAACCCAGCACAAAAGGCATGTTGATGTCGCCATGCTGGAACCCGACAAGTACCTCATCGTCAACATCAGGCAGGAAAAAAACTCCCATATTGTTACCGGCCATGGGTGCGACGATCCTGCACCAGTTGGATTCGTCCTCATCACTTAACCAGGGGAATTTCACTTTTATTCTTCCATGCCCGTCAGGATCTTTATTATTTGTCACGATCCCGATAACAAGACCATTGATCCCTGTTCTCGTCTCCCTGTCTTCCAGCATATCCAGAAGGCTCATACACCAACCCTCCTTACCCTGAATGTTGTATTATATCCTGATCTATCTATTGTGTGGGACGTTGAAGTAACATAATAGATCCCGCTGAAACGCCCGATCCCTTTGATCTCTATGGTCCTGCCTGCCCTCAACTCCGGGATACCTGCGCCTCTTCCCTCTCCGGTCACGGATTCAACAAGGTTTGCGTTGTACCTTGCAATAGCAATCTTTTCTGCTTCAGAAGCATCTAAAAGGTACTCGTCTACCACTGCAGACGATGAAGAACCAAATGCTGTTTCAGTCATATTCGTTCCAAGTTCCCTGGCTGACATCTTTGCGATCTCGTTCCCTTTTTTTGCAGTTGCCGAGATCAGTTTCTTATTAACGAAGTCCCATCCCTGTACCTTGACCTCGTTCCCTGCGTATCTGGCACTCAGTTTGGCAGAGAAATCTTCAAAATCCATCATATATTCAAGTGTCATGGATTTTGCATCATTCTCCTTTGCCGCTCTGAAATATAATGTCCTGTCATTGACGGACACTTCATATCTGATCTTTTTAGCCCTATCCAGCAAAAATTCAAGGTCGCTCTGGTTGTTCTGGTAAAGATACGGATGAGTTATTGCGGAGTCTTCCACTTTCGAACTAAGTCCCCGGTCACCGGCAATCCTCGATGCGATCTCACTATCTTTCATATCTGAAAACGTACGCCTTTTTTTACCAAAACGAAGCCTGTGGAGCCTATCATAACCTCTAATTTCAATGGTCGAAAACGCTTCACCAAAGGACGGCTCAAGTGATGTGATCTCGCCAGCTACCATCTGAACTGTGCTGTCCATTCCCATATACAGTTTGACTTCACGTCCCAGCTTAAAGTCTTCAAGTTCAATAAATCTCCAGGCTCCCTTCTCAAAGTCCGAGATGGAAAGCTTGAGAACAAACATGGATGCCATGTTGATCTCTTCTTCAAATCGTACACTTTCAACAGCAGCCATTATATCTGTTGGAAGTTCTTTCCCATCGACCTCAATTTTGAAAGCCGGAACTGTAAGAAGTGTTTTCACAGTCAATAGACCCCTAATCAGGTATTATTATAACTTTTCCGGTATCTTCCGGCCCGGGAAAATTGAGCGGGTCCGTGATATTATTTGCATCTGCGATCATTCTCCATTTTAATGGATCCTTCAGTTCTTCTGCTGCAATGGTATCCAGTCTGTCTCCCTGTTTAACAACTCTCAGCTTTCTGCATGCCTCAATTCCGCTCAATTTCAATATATCTTTTTCATCAACAACGGGTTTCATTGTGACGTTAACATTTGCCCTGACAGGGGTTCCATCAGATAAGAACATCGTAAAACTCTGGTCCACTTTTTCAATAACACCCTTGAATTTGAACTTACCCCACTGGAACAAACACACTGGAGGCTTTTTCCTCTCCTCTCCTTCGACCGATGGAAGTCCTAGTTCAACAATCTTTTTTATTCCTGCTTCCCTGACATCAGTGCCCTTTTCATATGTATCAAAAAACAATTTGAGGTCAAGATTGCCATAGTTTGATCTACTAAAGATCATACCATTCTGGTTGCCTTCACCCCATTCCACATTCAGGGAAGTTGAATAATCGGTTGGATTGAACATTACCTCAATGGTCTTATCTTTTATTTCTTTACCATTTTTGTCCAAAAGACAGATTCTTGCCTTCTCCATTTAGCTGAGTCCCCTTCGCTCTTTTTCAATTATTATCCGTGTTTCAAGGATCTTATAAACCCTGTCAGCAATTATACTAATTTCTTCCGTTGATCTTTCTGAAACATTCCTTCGGGAAACGTTTTTAACTATTTCAGGTTCAACGTTCTTCTCTCTATAAATTTTATTTATATTTTCCGGGGCATTTTTTTCATCAATTATAAACGGTTTCTTCAGGACCAGATCCGAATTTTTTCTTGAAATATTCTTTCTTGAATTATTCGTTATCGTGTCCATATGCTCTAAAGATGTATCTTTTTGCCAGACATCGCCATTCTGGAATCCGATCTGACTTTTTGCCAGAACCATCTGGCGATCTCTATCGATCTTTTGTTTCAACGACCTGGCTTCAGGACCCTGTATATTCAAAGTGTTAGAAAAAACATCTTCATTTCGCACCAGATGATGTTTTTGTGCTATGGGATCCCGACTTACAGACGGAGTTATTATAGGTGAAAGAATTCCAGCGGAAGTTGAGATCCTTTGTATTAATGGTAATCTGGCTGGATGAACTGCAATAAGGTCTCCTGTGGTTTCAGTCGATCCTGTATCTGGCTGTGATATCCTTTGAGTTATCATTCGGGGAGAAATTGAACCCGATGTCTTTGGAGTCATAATTCTGGGAATAGTCCGGCCTGAGATTAGACCCTCTTTTTTGGATAAGGGTATGATTAAACGGTCTGTTGTCAGGTCTTTTGTAGCGTCGTTCGAAGCTGTTCTCTGATGAATAATCCTTTCCGTTGTCGAACTTTCCAGATTGCTCGGTGTTTTCGTGATAAGATCGTTACCATCACCAGAACGCTCTCTTTTTGAATCCGGTATTCCTGACGTAATTGTTGGGGGGATAAATCGTCCTGGTTTGAGACTCTCTTTTTTTGATGAGTTTGTGATAAAACGGTTTGTTGTAAGGTCTTTTGTAGCACCGTCCCAAGCGGTTTCCAGCTGAACAATCCTTTCTTTTGTTGAACTTTTCGGTTTGCTCGGTGTTTTCGTGATGAGATCGTTACCAACATCAGGACTCCCTCTTATTGAATCCAGCGTTCCCGGAGTTCTCATCGGTTGAATGGTCCTGCTTGAGATCGAACCTTCTTTTTTGGATGAGTGTGAGATTAAACGGTCTGTTGTAATGTCTTTTGTAACACCGTCCCAAGTTGTTCCCGGCTGAATGATCCTTTCCTTTTCTAAATTTTCCGGTCTGTTCCGGGTATTCGTGGTAAGATCGTTAACAGCACCATAAGCCCGATTTTTTGAATCCGGTGTTCGTGAAGTTCTCATCGGGTGATCAGATCTATCCGGGATTCGACCTTCCGGTTTTTGCGGGAATCTGGCTAAAGGCGGTGCGAACTTATCCAGGGAAACATCGGACATTTCCCCTCTTGCTCTTAAGTACTGTTGTGGTACCTGACCGGTAAATGATTGGCTTTTGGCAAATTTATAGCCAGTAGCTGCCTTTTCCAGTTGTACCGGATCATTGAGAAAAATATTTTTGTAAGTTCTACTGGTATTTTTCGTGATATTAACATTTTTAATTATTCTTATGTTTGCCAATCTCAGGAATATCAGGGGCGTAAACATGCGTGATCTTACGTAAATACCAATACCATATTTGCCGGCAATTCTATTATAGAAGTTCAGGTCATTGACGCAGATACCCGAAATCCTTCGTATTTTGTTTTTTAATTGCATGCCAGGTCCAGTTCGGTGCACTTTACGTAAATCCGGGTGCAAGGGAAATTTTTCCGGTATCCTGAAGTTAGTATCGATCTTATCATTCTCCTTTCGTGATCTATAAGTTCGAAACATCAGTTTCCTTGGATTTTGTCAGACCGGTATGTACCAGTTCCAGGGTCTCGAAAGCTATTGAATTACTGTCGGCTTTAAGTTCAGGTCCGGTCCATTTTACAGGGTAAGCGCCGGTGAACTCCCACCACATTGCTGGCGTTAAGGCATCACTTTTTAGTAAAAAAATCGTCCCGTTTTTCCTTTTTATGTTTCCCTTTATAACATCATTATACCAGTTCCACAGTGTATCCCTGTCAGTCAGGCCATGCTTCAGTGTAAGGTTCTGGTATTTAGTGATCTTTGGGAACTTGTGAACATAATCGTTCAATCCTCCCTCCCGGTATTCCTCCAGTTCCGTCTCTATCTGAAGACCCGAGACATCTGAAAAGCCGCCGGCTATGATCCCTTCGATCTCCAGGACAAAAGTAAAGGAGGTATATGGATATGTTGGCAAGATTACACTCCTATTTTTCGTTTAGCGATCTGTTGATCCTCGAGATATGTTCGCACCACTTGCCTCTTTCCCGATGCTCCATATTCATGACATCATTGAAGTTCCAGTGGAAATAGTACGAGATGAAAGCTACCTCCTCGTACAATTGATCGAGGGGGTAGCTTACTATTCCCCCTGGCTTCTCACCTCAACTTCGAATTTATGTTCACATTTCGGGCAGACCGCTCTTATCACATTGGCGCCGTTCTCATTCGTCCTCTTATAAAGGTCCTGAAGGTAGGCCAGATCGGAAACAAATAAACCCTCGATGATCCTCGGATTGATCACAGGGAGGGTGCCCAGTTTGGTCACGACCCGGGATAGCAGGATAATGGTCAGGTACGCCGGATTTGACTGTACCCGGGGGTCCTTCATGGGCAGTATCTCATCTGCCGCAGTAGCCAGACGCATTATACCATCCTTATGCAGGTTCCCCTCTTCATCCACATATCCCTGGGGAAGTGTAAATTCAAATTCGGTCCGGAACGTCATTCTACCCTATCCATACCTTCATGAACTATTTCCAGTGTTTCGATAGCGACATCATTTCCTTTGGCACTGAGGTCCGGGGCATCGTATTTGCTCGGCCACGCTTCCCTGAATTCCCAGCGTGCGGCAGGGTTTCCTTCTTCATCCTGCAGGATCACAGCAATGTTTTTCCTGGCATCGGCAATATTTCCCTGTATTACCTGTTTTCGCCATTCGAAAAGTTCTAAGGAATCAGTTATCCCCCATTTCAGGGTCAGGTTACCATACTTGGTCAGACCGGCTAGTTTCCTGACAGTGGTGTCTTCATTCCCTTCCCTGTACTCGATAGGATCAGTGCTGATATCAGGGATCGTAACGTCACTGAATCCTGCCTGGACAATTCCGTCTATCTCCAGCAGGAACCTGGAATTTAAGTAAGGATCATTTCTTTCTGCCATATTCATTCACCTCCTTCCGTCACTTCAGATCCGCTAGTCCATTGTGCTATTCTGAAGATCACGAACTCAGCAGGTTTAACAGGAGCGATACCTATCATTACTATGAGCCTTCCATTATCGATATCATCCTGGGTCATAGTTGTCCTGTCGCATTTGACAAAAAACGCCTGGTCTGGCGTCAGACCCATAAGTGCACCACTTCTCCAGACAGTTGTCAGGAACTGGGTGATGGTCTGTTTAACTCTTGCCCAGAGCCTCTCGTTATTGGGTTCGAATACAACCCACTGGGTGGCCTGTTCAATTGATTCCTCGATGTACAAGAACAAACGCCGCACATTGAGATATTTCCAGAGCGGATCACTGGAGGTCGTTCTTGCACCCCATACACGGATACCCCTGCCCGGGAAAACACGTATACAGTTGACCCCTTTTGGATTTAATATGTCCTGTTCTGCCTTTTTGATATTGAACTGTAGTTCCTGGACTCCCCGCACAACTTCATTTGCAGGTGCCTTGTGGACACCCCTTTCTGTGTCGCTTCGGGCATAGATCCCGGCAATATGCCCGCCGGGCGGGACGAGTTTCTTGTTGTTTGTGACAGGATCTATTACCTTGATCCAGGGATAATAGAACGCTGCATACTTGGAATCCACAGGAGGTTCCAGTTTCGCAACATCTCCGGCACTCTGGTTTGCCTGTAATATCGCAAACCTGTCCTTCATGTTTTCGCAGTGTTCGACCATGTGATCTGTTAACCCGTTCAGGTTACCTGAATTTTCATCGGGAACGCAGAGAATATTGATCTCATCGACCTCTTCAAAGGCTGCCAGACCGGTCCGCTCACCAGGTGGTGCTGTTTCATTACCCCTGTAGTCCGCAGATGTGATATTACTTCCCTGACTTCCGTTCCCAAGCAATATGGCTTGCTGATCAGGAGCCCCTTCTGCTATCCCCTCAACTTTTATAAGATTGGATATATCATTGATTCTCTTTTCATAGTAATCACTTGATGCTGCAACTGGTGACAGGTTATCATAGATCTCTATGACATCTGCTGGTTTTTCCTGAGCTTTTAACCGGTCATCATCAGTAGGTTTCTCCTGTTCGGGTTCCACCATCTTCGTCCAGTATTTTACCGTCAGTTTAAAAAGCTGGTTTTTCCCTTCTTTAAACAGGGTAGCGGGTTCCACGATCACTGCAACGTTGTTTGCCCATTCTCCGGGACCAATGGCATTGATCCCAATGATCTTTCTGGCTTTATCGCCCTCTGTGGTTGATAGGTTGTTTGTTGAAGCACGCGCTCCCTTGCCAATAATACGGCCAATAAAGCAGCGTTTTCCTCCGTTGCTGAAAAAACCCTGAACTCCATAGGCAAGATACGAACCTTCCACGAATACACCAAATTTATTTTGGAAATCCCCGAAGTTCGTCACAAGCTTTGGGCTGGTTGGTCCCCTTTCAGTGGGTCCCAGAAAACCAGCTGTGCTCGTACTCACACCTTCAATGGGTTTAGCTCCGATCTCTACTTCTTCAATATACACTCCTGGTGTCAGATATTCTGGCATTTAATCACCTCATTTGTTTATTCAAATTAATTCCATTACTAATCATCATAGGTTATTGAAAGCGATGTGACGGTTCCTTCCCTCACTTCCACGGTTTTTGTCTTTTCCTTATAATCAGGATGTTTGATCTCAAGAACAGGATTTTTTTCATTTATCTTCACAAACCTCACCCCATCCCTTGTGGTAACATCACCTTTTCTCAGTCCTTTAAAATAGATGAGAAACTCTCCTTTATGGGTTGTCATGGTCCTGGTATCACGTCCCTTGATCCGGAGCACTGCCTCAGGTATTCCTCTACCCATGGAATCCTCCAGATGCCCTCTTATGAGGGTTGAGGTTGATGGGAATGGGTAGGAAGAAGCAGGCTTAAGGTAAATATTTACTACCGGGTTCAGTTCATCGAGATCAACCAATCTCACTACCTCCTCTTGATCAAAAAAATATTCTCCGCCCTTCACCTGAACGGTATGACTGCCCACCGGCAGATCAAAAAAGAGATAATAACCGCTTGGATTTCTAATGGGCATTGCGCTGCGACCTTTTATCGACACATCCAGATTGCCTGCAATCCCTCTTTCAGTATAATCGTCGATAAGGTAAACAGCCAGTGAAAGCTTCTTAGTTGAAGTACCGATAAAAACCCCGTCAATTTGACCCATTTTCAAGCCTTCATATATCTATCAAATTTGCGGACAACGACCCGTTTTGCTTCTTTCTCCCGTGTTGACTCGATCCGCACATTGTTAACCAGATAACAGACGGATGGTCTGAATGCCCTATCCTGGAAGGTGTTCCATATTTTGGTCATATCATCCAGATTAAGAGGGCTTTGTGAGATGTGAAGCCTTTGATCGTTCTCTATCAGACTTCCCCTCAAAACCGGACCGGTAATAATAGAGTTATCATAAAAGATCTGCATTGCTCTTCCCAGTATACTGTGCTCCTCCGTCGTTCTCTCGGTTATATCCTGAATTCCGGTGGAGGGATAGGATGTTAACATATAAAATAGATCCATGATCAATGGAGGGTATTTGAGTTTTGCAGGATTGACTATTTGCATTTCCTGATTCTTCATGTGAGCATTTTCAATGACCTGGAATAGAAACAGGGACAAACGCACACTGTCGTTGGCCTCGATCTCACCCGGAGAGATCAGAACAATGGAATCAGGATCGATAATGTCTTCCATGTTATTCCTTAACAGGTCGATCAAGGTATTACTGACATCTGCGATCGCTGTATAATCTGACATGTTTGTTCTCTCTGTAATAATTTATAGGAAATACCTTTGATCATTTAACTAACTCATAGTACTGTCCGAACTCGCCGGGTGTGCAGAGCTTCCCCATTTTCTGGAATTCCCGTTTTACAGCCCTGATAATGTGTTCCATTGTAATGATGTGGGAATCGCCAGCTGCTAAAAATGCTGCTGAAAGTGCAATATTTTTAATATTACCTCCTGTGATCTTGAAATTCGCCAGGAAACTGAAATCTATATCATCTGCAATTGGCGTTCTGTCAGGGAATATGCTTCTCCAGATATTTTCTCTGAGTTTCTCATCAGGGAAAGGAAACACTATATTAAAGTTCAATCGGCGCAGAAAAGCCTCATCAATGTTCTTTTTAAAGTTGGAGGCCAGGATAACGATCCCTTCGTGTTCTTCCATCTTCTGCAACAGGTAATTGGTCTCGATGTTTGCATAGCGGTCGTGGGAATCCCTGACCTCTGACCTTTTCCCGAAAAGTGCATCAGCCTCGTCAAAGAACAGGATAGCATTACTGGTTTCAGCTTCCTTGAATACCCTGTTAAGGTTTTTTTCTGTTTCGCCGATGTATTTGCTGACAACACTTGAAAGATCGATCTTATAAAGGTCCAATCCCAGCTCCCCTGCGATAATTTCAGCAGCCATGGTTTTGCCCGTGCCTGATGGTCCGGAGAAAAAAACATTTAGCCCCTTTCCTAAAGATAATTTTCTCTCAAAACCCCATTCATAGTACACGGTTTGCTTGTACTCGATATGTCCGCTTATTTCTTTCAGTTGTTCCTTTATATCCAAGGGAAGGGTAATATCGTTCCAGGTATAATGTGGCTCGATCTTCTTTGCCATGGTGGCGAGGTTCTTATTGGACTGGGCCTTGCACCCCAGATATAGATCAGACATGGATAGTTCAGATTCGCCCGGGTTTTTTACCATGGCATTATTACTTGCTGTGAAGATTGCATCCTTTATCTGACCGCCGCTCAGGTTGAACTTGTTGGCAAGGGTGGTAATATCCACATCCCTTGAATAATCATAACCGCTTATCAATAACGATTCCCACAATTTTTGACGGATCGGGAAATCAGGTAATTCAAAAGTATAATTGATAAATCTGTGATCTTTAAAAATCTTTTTTGGTTCCCATGGGTGTTCACCGGCCAGGAAAACCCAATCTTTAAAACCATCCAGCGTATTGATCAGCTCATTAAATGGAAATCCGGATTCTTTGTCCTTTAACAGTATATCAAATCCTTCAAAAAAAAGAAATGAATTCTGCAACAGGGCTTCACGCATAATAAGGTCCAATTTCTCAAAGGACCCTTCCCCGGCCAGAGCCATTGGATCGACTATAAGCAGTGACTTACCCAGCTCCTTGCAAATAACTTCCGCTGTTGTCTTCTTTCCGGTGCCATAAGCCCCCTGGAGATAAAATATCACAGGATCATTAACATAAGACTGCCATTTTATTAGTTCCGTTATTGTGCTTTTTTTATCCTCATCTGCAATAAGGCTGGAAATAGAACTTTTTGCCTCTACCACTTTGCAGAAATTGCGGATTCCGAAGTCGATCTCATCAGATCCCAGTAGATAGCCAATTATTCTTTCATCAACATTGATCGATTTCGATAGAATGGAGGGGCGTTCTTCGTTTACACTGCCTGTTAGGTGAATAAGGCGATTTTTGATCAAAGGAGCATTTGACGAAAAGTAATCTCTTCCCTTTAACCGTTCCACCATTGAAGGAATTAAAAGATTTATTGCGAGGTTTACCTGAGGTCGTTTTTTGGTCACGTCGTCCTGAAGGTAAGAGTAAAGTTTCTCATATCGTGTATCCAGTTCGGGGGCGATGCACATCAGAAGAACATCAACTTCGAATGGATGCAGGTTAAAAATGTATGAGAGAGTGTGAAGACGCAGTTCTTTTCCTTTCTTTATGCTGGAATTTTTTTTTCGGTTAATATCCTCTTTTATCTTTTCAATATTCTCCATTTCCGGGGCTAGTAAATGATCAGTTTGCAATCCACCCAAAGGCGTTTGTAAAATTGAATTCACTTCATCTTCTGATACGTATAAACCCCGAAAATCACCCATATGCCCCTGATGATCTGACCTGCACTCCCTTAACCAGATGCGCATCATCAGGTCAATTCTATGAAGTTCCTCAAAAAGATATTCAATACCGTTATTATACATTATTGTATTATCAACAGGACGGGATGCATCTGGATTCGTTTTGGATTCAGCAATAACTTTCATAAAATTATCACTTCTATGTTAATCTCAAAATCTGGCTGTTATATCTGAAACATTCTCCAATCTTTGATATGCAGTCAAAAGTATATCACGATCGGATAATTTTCCGGCTGATTTCAATCGATCCACTTCTACCAGGAATTTGCCGAGATAATTCTGGTCCAGATCATTTTTTTCTGCAAACCTCACTGCAAGACTCTTCAATTCCTTTCTAGATGAATATTTTTTGGGAACTTTGTCATCATAAAAATCAAATATCAGTCCACATTTTTGATGCCCTATGGTGGAGGTAGATGGATTTGCTGATGTCTTTATATAATCTTTAAATGTCGCGCCATTGACAATTTCACCACATTCACATAAGATCATACTTACCACCATTACAGGATTTTGTTTTGCAGAAATTGTAAGTAATAGAAAGCTCCCACTGACCGAAGGAGTTTTCATCACCAAATTGCTCGCTCCAAAATCCACAATTACTTTTAAGCCAGAAGGCCAATCATTTAAAGAAATTAATTTTTTCACTATATGAAGTTATCGAAATTGGAAGAGCTGTTGGAAAGATTGTTTTTTGGTGGCATTTTGAGACACATATTCTTCAAATTAATATTCTTTAGATTATCTGTCTAATGCAGTTGGTTTTGAACATATGGATATGTCACCCTTTAAATCTTTTAGCAACAAAGTTCACACTTTTTTAGAAAATATGGTGTGTTAGTTGGATAGCCCCATCATCCCGTAAATCCGCTCCATGTCCAGATGTCGGCGGACAAGTTCTGCAAGCTCGAAGTAAGCCCCCTCTTCAGAATCATCTTCTGGTGGCTGGTAGGATAGTCCTTTTTTTTCGAGGAGGTAGGTCAGAAATGCGCGCCGCACATTCTTATTATCGAACAGTCCGTGAAGGTACGTGCCGATCACAAGTCCTGAATCATCCATGCAGCCATCGTCCCCGAAAACCGGAGCTGGTGATTCGGTAACTCCCATGTGGATCTCATAGCCGGAAATGGTCTCGCCCCTGATTGCTTCGAGGATAGCCCCACCACCGTTAACGGTCTTGGTCACCTGCGTTGTGGTCTTCTCATATACATCAAAAGCGGTTGTTACATCCAGCAGTCCCAGTCCATCCACCTGCACAGCCTCGCCGTTCTCGATACCCGAATCAACTATTTGTTTGCCAAGCATCTGGTATCCCCCGCATATCCCGATGATAGGTACGCTGCCGTTGAGTCTTTTGATCTGCACGTCCATACCGCTCTGCTTCAGGTCGCGAAGGTCACTGATGGTGTTCTTTGTTCCGGGAAGTATCACAGCGTCCGGTGTCCCGAGTTCCTCATCAAGTTCCACATACCTGACAGACGCCAGGTTCTCAAGCGGCTCGAAATCCGTAAAATTGGATATTCTCGGAAAACGTATCACTGCAATTTCAACACCGGAAATATCGCTACTTTCAGACCTGTTCAGTGATCGCTTCCTTGTACCGGCTTTATCCCCAATTGAGACCGAATCCTCGGACGGTATCCTGATGTTAAAATACGGAAGCACTCCAATTACCGGAATTCCTGTAAGTTCTTCAAGTTGCCGCAGTCCCGGTTGAAGGATAGCAGGGTCGCCCCTGAACTTGTTGATAATGAATCCCCTGACATTTGCCCGCACATCAGGTGGCAGGAGCTCGATGGTCCCGTAGAGGCTTGCAAACACCCCGCCGCGTTCAATGTCACCAACAATGATGATCGGTGCACCGGTAAGCCTGGCAGTTCCGATGTTCACGATATCCCGCTCATAGAGGTTGATCTCTGCTGCTCCGCCGGCACCTTCCATTACTATGATCTCATACTCATTTTCAAGCCTTTCAAGTGCACCCCGCAGAACACCATGCATTTTATCAATGGAACCATAGTATTCCCCTGCCTCCCTGTCCGCATACGGCTCACCAAGAATGATCACCTGTGAGAGGCGGTCCCCTTTGGGTTTCAACAGTACCGGGTTCATATCTGCAGTAGGCTCAATACCGGCAGCCTTTGCCTGTATCGCCTGTGCGATCCCGATCTCCTTACCGTCCTTTGTTATCCATGAGTTCAGGCTCATGTTCTGCGCCTTAAAAGGCGCCACACTCCATTCTTCGGACAGTATCCTGCAAAGTGCTGTGACGACTGCACTCTTGCCTACATGCGAGGCAGTTCCAAGGATCAACAGATGTTTTGTGTTTTTGATCGTGCTTTTGTCGCTTTTCATCTCTCATACTCCACAACATTTGCGATCCCGGCCAGCGACTCGATCAGCGGGTGCTTAAACCTTTCCTCATTCACAAAAGTAAAATCTGCTTCAGGGTTTTGTTCTATCAGCTTGATAGTATTCTGAAGTGCCTGCTCAAGTGCTTCATGATCCGGGTTCCTTACCACTTCTGCATTGAAGGGATATACCTCACCAAGTTCAACAGGGAACGCCCCGAAGGGCGGTTTGAATACCAGTACATTGTCAAATTCACTGTCATCTTTTGTTTCGGTTGCACGTATGATAGCCGAACCTGTGATCGTTAAGCGATCCATCCGGTTCGAGAATCTCAGGACTTCAGGGCGGTTTGCGGATTCCGGTCCGCAGTAGAAGAAAGTGGATTTAGAAATGGGGTCGTATCTTTCAAGCCAGTCCGAATAAGTGTATGCCTGTTTAAGTCCCTCCAGAAGCCTGGGGTGTGCACGGCAGCGCTGTTCCACCAGTTCCAGCAGGTTACCATCTTTTATCGATTGTTTTACAAGCCGCATCTCTTCGAAGGTCACATAGAGGTTGTGCCGTGCAAGGAGTTCCTCACAGTTGTCAGCGCTTTTCAACTCTTCGGCAGTATGGGATGAGCACACCGGACATGAGCATGGCAGGTAGTGCAGGTTTTCAAGATGATATGTCCCGTTCGATGTGATGTAACGGGAGTCCTTTGCGTACAGTGCATAGGCAGCCGAATCAAAGAGGTCGCATCCAAGTGCAACCGCAAGTGCGAACATCATGGGATGCCCGGCACCAAATAGATGGACCGGGGCTGTGGGACTGAGTCCTTTTTTGGATGACACGATCACGTCTACAAGATCAGCATAACGGTACGATTCCATGAGCGGCACCACTGCACCCAGGGGATAGATATCAAAATCAAGTTCTGAAAGTGTGCTGGCACATTGTTCCCGCAGGTCCTGATAGGTGGAACCCTGCACCGGTCCTGCAAGCAGCATACCATCGGTCACGATCTTACGCGCCTCTGCCAGGCGCTCCATGGTTGTCGCAAGTTCAGATTCTGCCCGGGAACGCAAAACATCCGGAGGTGTCGGGATATCCAGGGGCACACCGATATCAGAGCCTATCTTTTGCTGGAACTCAATGATCTGTTCATTGGTGACCTCCACTTCACCGTAGACCGATAACTGGAACGACCCCGAATCCGTCATGATTGGACCGTCAAAACCAAGAAGTGCATGCAAACCGTCTTTTAAGGCACGTTCCCGCAGTTCATCCCTGCGGTAGATAATATAGGAATTGGTAATAAGAACCTCTGCACCGAAACTTCTCATTTCCTCTGGTCTTATCAGCTGGATGTTCGGGTTGATCACAGGCATGACAGTAGGTGTTTCCACTACCCCGTGAGGTGTTGTGAGCCTGCCGATACGCCCTGCAGCATCCTTGTGGACAATTTCAAATATCGATGACATTTGAGCAATAGATGCCACTGGAGGTATATTTAATCTTCCTTCACTCCTTCAAAGAATCCTTTTAAAAACCTTGCCGATCTGCTTCAAAGCCCCAGTATATCGTCCATGGTATAGACGCCGGGCTGTTTGCCGCAAACCCATTCAGCCGCCTTCACAGCGCCTGATGCAAACATGTTCCGTGAGTGTGCCTGATGCTTGATCTCGATGCGTTCGCCATCTCCTGCGAACAGAACAGTATGGTCCCCCACGATATCGCCACCCCGCACCGCATGAATCCCGATCTCTTTATCCCGCGGCGCAATACCATGCCGTCCGAAAACATACTCCTTGCCGCCCAGTGCCTCACTTATCACATCAGCAGCTTTCATGGCAGTGCCGCTTGGGGCATCTTTCTTCCTGTTGTGGTGGGTTTCTATGATCTCTATGTCATAATCGGGAAGGTATTTTGCAGCTTGCTTCAGGATATTGAAAAAAATGTTAACTCCCACCGAAAAATTAGGAGATATAACAGCTGAAACGTTATTCTTCAGGATTGCATCATCGATGATAGCCCTCTGCTGGGGGAACAGACCTGTTGTACCGATGATCAGGTTGACACCACATTCTGCTACCAGGGGGGCATTTTGAACTGTGGCATTAGCAATGGTAAAATCGATCAGGACATCGGTGCCGGTTTCTTTCAGGACAGTTTTCATATCCCTGACATCGGATATCGGAATATTAAGCGTTCCTGCATGTGCCACTTCCCCGGCATCTTTGCCGATATTAGCGATATCAAAGGCAGCGGATAGTTGCAGGTTTTCGGCTTTAACGATATTCTGGATTATCAGTCCACCCATCTGTCCGCATGCGCCTGTGACTGCTGCATTAATCATGCAGCACACCTGCATTTCTCAGTGCTTCAAGTAGGATCTGTTCATTTTTGCTGCTAATTGGTGCAAGTGGTTGTCTAAGGTGTCCGCTTGCAAGTCCGATCAGTCCCATGGCACGCTTAACAGGAATAGGATTTGTCTCCGTGAACAATGCACGGATAAGTGGTGCAATTTCGTAGTGGACCTCTCTGGCTGCCACCATATCACCGGTAAGTGCACAATTGACAAGCTTTACCATCTTGTCCGGAACAATGTTGGCAACAACCGATATCACACCGTAGCCACCAATTGAGACTATTGGAAGTGTCAGGCCATCCTCTCCTGACAGGACCAGAAAGTCCTCATCAATGGTCTCCTCAATTATCCGGGATACTTTTTCAAGACTACCGCTTGCTTCCTTTATCCCGACAATGTTCTCAACCTTTGAAAGCTCAACAATAACATCAAGCGGCACATCCTGACCTGTACGTGAAGGAATGTTGTATATGAGAAGGGGTAGGTCGGTGGATTCGGCGATTGTCTTAAAATGACCGATCAGTCCATCTTTGTTCGGTTTGTTATAATATGGTGAGATCAGTAGTGCTCCGTCAGCTCCTGCATCCTCTGCATGCTGCGTAAGTTCCAAAGCCTCTGCGGTGTTGTTTGAGCCGGTTCCTGCTATAACAAGTACTTTTGAACAATCAACCACGACGTCGATCAATTCCTTGTGTTCAGCAGTCGAAAGTGTTGCCGATTCTCCGGTAGTTCCGCTGGGAACCACTCCGGAAACACCGCCTTCTTCCACAAATGCAAGGTTTCTCCTGATCCCGTCTTTGTCGATAGTATCATCTTTTGTGAAAGGAGTGATAAGTGCCGGTAGGACCCCTTCAAACATTTTATCCCCACGCTTAGGTTATTCTCGGTGCACGTGTGTCATTTTTCGTGTTACATATCCTGCCACACGATTTCTGATGACCTTACCTTCAATTGTCGTATATTTAGTGACGAGTTGTTTATTAACATCAAAATCCGTCGTAAAATCGTCTCTGTGATTCTCTAATAAGCGAAATGCTATGTTTTTAATGCTTGTCTGTCTAATATTTCCCATAGTTAATCTCCAACAGCATATTTCAGTAATATCGCATGATTATGATTAATTCAATTATGATTTATAATCTGTGATTTCCAGTACCGCCTTATTAATACCTTTGCATTTATACTTTTGGATGAGACACTAATAATTCTCACAAACTTCAAAATAGTTCATGAACAGATCTTCACCTTTTTCAGTGTGTGCCACTTCCGGATGCCACTGAACCCCGTAAATTGGTTTTGTCATGTGACGCATTGCTTCTATTTCACATATATCGGAACGTGCAAGTTGTATAAATCCTTCGGGCATGACCGTAACCTCATCTCCATGTGATGCCCAGACCGATGTTCTGGGGCCTATACCTTTTAGTATATCATCTTCTTCTATAATTTCAACCTCAACAGCTGCGTACCCCCCGAATTTTCCAGTGCCGAATTCACCACCAAACGTCTTTGCTATCAACTGGTGTCCCAGGCATATCCCGAGAATTGGCAGATCGATCCTTTGCACATATTCGGAGCACCTGCCTATACGTTCCATTGTCGGACCGCCGCTTAAGACCAGACCGTCCGGTTCTTCACCCAGAATATCTTCCACAGATGTCATATTGGAGATGATCTTTGTGTCCATGTCAAGGTCGCGTACTGTGCGGTGGATCAGGTGGCAGAACTGCCCATAATTATTAACAACTAGGATTTTCAACTCTCTCATTTTGTTTATCCTTCTTTTGAGACAACTTATGTATACTTGCAATATAGAATGCTGAATTAAATATATATGATTATTCTCGAGACCCAAAGATGGAAAATCGAAATCTGTGAAACCACAAGATTATTAAAGTCCGACCACTTATTATCTTCTGTAGTCATCAGTGTATGGTTACACTAGTGATTGAAATTTAATGATGAGTTAAATCAAACACTCAGTCATAATCTAATCACATCAAAGTTACAAAAATAGTTAAAATCATTGATCAGTAATTTACATCATTCATAAAGCATCATACAAATCAATATTACATAACATAAAGGAGCATATCATCGAGTAACACTTGAAGTCCAATGATGGCAAAAAACGAGTCGGCTGTTCAGGTATAGGGAATAGTTAAAATCTGAAATGTCGAAAGAGTTCCTGAAGGATACTAAGTGACAGAATCCAAAAAATTAAATCTTATTTCACAAATGAGTTGTAGTTTATCTGTTCATTTCAATGTACAACTCGACAGATATGCGAAAATGCTGATACAATTAATACTGACTGGCAGTATTATAATATGTGAGAAAAAACAAATGCAGATGCAACACATCCAAATATTTCTGTATTTAAGGAATAGTGTTCGAATTTAGTCGGACAGTCATCTTAATAGTGTTTCCCACATATTTTGTAAATTACTTTGGTTCTACTATTTTTGAATAGCATTGCCTAACTATATGTATAATATGTATAGGCCAATAAAAAACATCATTTAATTACAACCTTATGGAGAATAATATATGCAAGATACAGATACTACAAAGTATATCATCCATTCTAAAATAAATGCAGATGGGATTGTTGAGCGACCAGATATTGTTGGAGCTATTTTTGGACAGACTGAAGGGTTGCTTGGTACAGATCTTGATCTGCGCGACCTTCAAAAAACCGGCAGGATTGGCAGGATAGAGGTTATGGTCACTGCAAAGGCTGGAAAATCAAAAGGGAGTATTTTAATTCCATCCAGCCTTGACAGGATCGAGACCTCTATCCTGGCAGCATCACTGGAAACCATTGATAGAGTAGGTCCTTGCAGTGCCCGGATCGAAATTATCCAGATCGAGGATGTCCGCGCAACCAAACGAAAACACATTGTAGATAGGGCTAAGTACATCCTTACCTCCATGTTCGATGTAAATATGCCAGAGTCGCAGGAAATTGCTGACGAGGTACGTGAATCGGTACGCATCGAGGATATGGTCTATTATGGGAAAAATAAGATTCCCTCTGGTCCAAATATGCTCAATTCAGATGCTATTATAGTTGTCGAAGGACGTGCTGATGTACTGAACCTTCTGCGATATGGTATAAAGAACTCAATTTGCGTTGGCGGCACAAACGTTCCACCCGAAGTTGCCGAGCTTACCAAAAAGAAAACAGTCACTGCTTTCACAGACGGCGACAGGGGAGGGGAACTTATAATAAAAGAACTTCTGCAGGTTGCAGATATTGATTTTATTGCCCGTGCACCAGATGGAAAAAGTGTTGAAGACCTGGTTCAAAGGGAGATTGTGAGGGCTTTGCGTCAGAAAGTGCCGGTTGAACAGGTTATGGATCGCTACTCTGTACGGGAATCGAAACCATCTAATGTCAGCAGGATTTCACGATTGCCAAAACGGAAAGAGCAAGTAACAGAGCGAAGAACAGAGCGAAGAACCGAGCCAAGGACCGAGCGAAGAACCGAGCCAAGGACCGAGCATCAGATGCCCGCAGTGACGCAGATGCAGAAGCGTTCTGTTAAGCAACGTGAAATAGTTGCTGCAGAGCCAGAAGTACCATTAAAAACATCTGCCCAAAGTCAGAGGTTCAAGCCTCACGTGGATGCATTAGTGGGAACGCTTGGTGCGCGCCTGTTAGATACGGATGATAATATTGTAGGGGAAACCGATGTACGTGATCTTGTGAACACCCTGAAGGATTATTCCGGCGATGTGAAAAGTGTTGTCTTTGATGGTGTGATTACCCAGAGGATACTTGATATTGCAGCAGATAAAGAGATTTCCAACCTTGTTGGCGTAAAGGTCGGTAACGTAACAAAAAGTCCTTCAGCAGTAAAAATACTGACTGCCAGTGGATTGTAAATTTTTAATTCTGGAAATGTTTCACACATTTCCAACATTTTCTTTTTTTATTTTCGTGCAAAAAGCACATGATTATTCATGAACAAAATATAGAAAATTATAAATAGTATATTGGGGAATGGCTTATCCGCCAATAATGGTTTTATTTGAGACAAAAGAGTGTAACTATTTGCAGCAAATTGCTGCGTGTGTATATTTATTATATGGGTAGGTT
>JAFGQV010000026.1 GCA_016935475.1 Methanosarcinaceae archaeon | reverse complement strand
TAGCTACCCCCCCAAAAAAAAAGATGGTGGAGTTGATGAAAAAAAGGATAGGTTTTTAAGACAAAATTCTAATTAGACAGCCTCAACTATGATGCTTCAAATTTAAATACGCCAAACATATAAAGAAGCAGAAATAAGAGGAATAATATGAACGCATTATATGCAGCCTTTGCAATCACATGGTTCGTGATACTATCGTATATATTACTCCTGGTTCGAGCTCGATCACAGCTAGATCGAGAACTTGTAAAACTTAATAGGTTACAATAATTGGTGCTTTTAAATGGATAAAAAACAGAAAACATTGGTTGCAATCGGGGTTATTGTCGCAGTGTCGGTTATTGGTCTGTGGGGCGTGGATGTCTCGCAGGGATATCTTATGGTATCAGAGCTGAAATCAAATCCACAGGAACACATAGGACAACAGGTCAACACCATGGGCTCCATTAAAGATGGTACGCTTCTTATCACGCCCGATATAATATCATTTATCTTAACAGACGCTGAGGATAAATCCATTGAAATTGAAGTAGAATATACTGGCAACCTGCCTGCAAACCTTGATGAAGGGAAAAACGTGACCCTTGGCGGAACAATGGTATCTGGCAATAAGATCGAAGCCAATAAGATCGTGATTGGCTGTTCATCAAAATATACAGAGTAACGGATAATTATAGCAATTATTAAATACGTTATCAGAAAAATGAGGGCACTTAATGAACATTGAGCAATGGGATGAACATAGGCAAATCAAGGCTGCTATGGACAATTTAGTTCAATCCATGGATGATTCATCCGAAATGAAAAAAATGGAATCCCATATTTTCAAATCAGGTGGGAAAATGATTCGCCCCATTATTCTTATGCTCACGACCGATATGTGTGGTGGGGATTCAAATGAGAGCATTGGTGCAGCTCTTGCTATTGAACTTACACATTCTGCTTCACTGATACACGATGATCTGCTGGATGGCGGGATCATTCGAAGAGGTATGCCGTCCACCCATAAGAAATTCGGTTATGCTGCTGCCATGCTTTGCGGCGACTATTTGATATCCAAATCAATAGAACTCGTGTCACCATACGGGCGCAACGTCATTCGTGATTTTGGGCGTGCCGGGATGGCTATGGCAGAAGGCGAGACAATGGATATCAAAAGTATCAGTGGGGAATTCAAGGAAAGCGATTATTTTGAATGTATCCACAAAAAGACTGCGTCTCTTTTTGCTGCAAGTGCATCCATGGGGGCGTATATTGGCGGTGCTGATGATGAAACTGCTGAACAGTGCAGATCCTATGGGGAATATGTGGGTACAGCCTATCAGATAGTTGATGATATCCTCGAGTACCTGCAGGCACAGGACGACAAAAAATCAACTCAAGAGTCCATGACATTGCCGCAGATATACTTAAAGAGCATGTCCCATGAGGACGCAGTCAAAAGATCGATCTTGGAAGTAGAAAAGCACGTTGAGCGAGCAAGTGGTATCATAAAAACGTTCAAAGCTTGCGACGCAACAGATAAGCTGCTACAGATCACGAATTATATTACAATTGACATGTTGCCCTAAAAGATCATCGTTCTAAAAAACGCTTCGTTATTATAAATACAAGTATAGAATAAGTTACAATTTCAAAGGTGAACTCATGCGGGTCTATGATAAATCAGTAATAAAAGTAAATGCAAATACAGAAAACGGAAAAGTGGTGCTTGATGTCGAAGGTGCGCTGGCACCTGTCGCAAAACTGGTTATAAAACGCATTAACAAGATATTCCAGGAAGAAAAACCAATATCTTCAGATGAGGAAAAGATCATCTTCTCAACCTGGATACCGCCTATACCCGGAAATGTTTTTGACAGGGTCATCAGTGCGGAGATTGGCTTCATTCTCAAAAAACACATACCGGACCAGTTCTCAATTGGAATTACAGATAAGTGTCCCAACAATTGCATACACTGCGGAGCGGCAGGTATTGCTGCAGATCCTGAACTCACTTTTGATGAGATCAATGATGCAATTGGACAGGCAATTGATATGGGATCATATCTCATATCCTTCGACGGCGGTGAGACAATGCTTCGCAAGGACCTTGTGGAAATGGTGGCACGCGTGGATAAAGACCGTGCCGTAGCTACCTGTTTTACTTCCGGTTACGGTTTGACGGAACAAAGAGCACTGGATCTCAAGGCTGCAGGATTGTATGCTGCCCGTATCAGTATTGACAGTCCATTTGAGGAAGAACATGATCGTGTACGGGGTCGTAAGGGTGCTTTTGCAGATGCGGTAAACGGAATTAAAAACGCGCGCGCTGCAGATCTCCTGACTGATATGTTCGTTGTGGTTTCGCCTGACAACATCGATGATCTTGATGAATTTTACAACTTTGCAGTTGAGCATGACATGCAGGAGATGTCTATATACGAGATCATAGCTGTGGGACGCTGGATGACCCACGAGGATGAGGTCATAAGCCAGAAAGACGTTTCGCTTCTGGAAAAGTTCCAGAAGAATATGAACAGGAAACCGGATGGTCCAAGAGTTACCGCATTCCCCTACTTCATGGGACCTGATCTGTTCGGCTGCTTTGCCGGTAGACGCTGGATACACGTGACTTCCGGCGGAGATGTTCTGCCGTGCGCGTATACTCCAATTTCCTTTGGGAATATCCGGGAAGAACCCCTCGCAGATATCTGGAAACGGATGGGTAAGCACAGTGCTTACAAATGTTCGGCAGATTACTGCATGATGCGCAATCCCGAATTCAGGAAAAAATACATCCATACACTTCCAGAAGGGGAACCTATTCCGTGCAGGATCGAGAAGATACAAAGCTGATATTTTAAGTGAAATGACTCTTTCAAGGATACAACAGGACGAGCCTGTGCCCTGTATCTACTCATATTTTGTTTGCATATTTTAGGGTCAGTAACGTAAAGTTTGCATAGTCGGGCATTATTAGAATGATAAATCATTAATAATAATGGCAGCCGGCGTAATGGAACCGACGAGCTTATATAGATGTTAACAGTAGGAGTGGAATGATTTAGCACATCAATAATTCACAGTTATAATGAGGATTCGTATGGCCAAAGATAAAATCTTATCGGAAATTAAAGAAGCAGAGAACCTTGCAAAAAAAACGGTCTCTGATAGCATTGCTACTAAAAATGAGCGTATTGCTCATGCTCATGCCGAAGCAAGAGAGATTATCAAACAGGCCGAGATCGATGCTCATAAATCAGCACAAAGTGCATTAAAATCTGCGCAAGAGACGATCAAATCCGAGAATGCAAAAATTATAGAAGATGGTCTGCACAATGCGGAGTCGATCAAAGAAAAAGCAGAGGCGAATCTGGATAAAGCCGTTGACTACTTGATCTCTGAGTTTGAGAGGGCAATACATGCTTAAGCCCAAGCAGATGAGCCGTGCCGTGATCGTTGGTCATAAAGACCTATTAAAGCAGACTGTAGATGCACTCCATGACATCAATGCACTTCATATCGAAGATTTTAATGATTCGAATGTATTTGGACAAAAGATCGGTAAACCATTTGAAAATGCTGCAGAAGTATCGAAAAAACTTGTAAAAATAAGGTCGATATCCAGTTTTCTTGGTATTAAACAGGAAGAGGTTCCAAAACAGAATTCAAACTCGCTGTTTAAGGAACTCGATACAAAATTGTCCAGGATCGATGAAGAGGTTTCAGAAAAGGCCGAGGAAAAAGGTAGTATTCAAGACCAATTAAAAGATATCGAATCCCTATCAAAAGAATTACTTCCGTTCTCAGGTATACCGATTGACCTCGACCTTTGCCGGGGATACGATCACCTCGCAGTTTTTGCAGGTATTGCAACAGCGAATGTCGAACCAGAGCTTTTAAGGATCACACAATCGTACGAACTTTTCTCAGATCCGAATTCAGGAACAATCGTGTTGTTTGTCCTGAAAGAGTATAAGGATCAGGTGTCCAAACTTCTGTCAGGGCTTGAATTCAAGGAACTTAAAATTCCGGAGATTAGCGGTGTGCCGGCTGACCTGATTATAAAGGCCAAGCAGGATGCCAGCAATCTTGAAAATAAGATCCAATCCCTTGATCAGGAGATCGGATCCCTCAAATCAAAGTACTCACAGTTCATACTGGCAAGCGATGAACTGCTTTCCATTGAAACCCATAAGGCAGAGGCACCTCTCAGGATTGGCACAACAGATTCCACATTTATGATCGATGGATGGGTGCCTGATGAAGATTATGACCGGCTGACACGTGCAGTTGATCGTGCTACATCGGGTCGTGCCTTTGTAACCAGATTGGAACTCGTCAAAGAGGACGAAAAAAATGTTCCCATAGAATATGACAATCCAAATATCTCAAAACCTTTTGAAGAGATCATGGACATCTATTCACGGCCTCGATACTATGAACTTGATCCCACATACCTTATTTTCATAGCGTTCCCACTCTTTTACGGAATGATCCTTGGAGATCTTGGCTACGGTCTGATCTTGCTGGCACTGGCTGCCGGAATAAAGAAGATGATCTCCTCCAAAGTTCTGAAATCTTTGATGGATGTTATGATATACTGTCAGGTATCAACTCTGGTATTCGGGCTACTTTATGGTGAAGCATTTGGTTTCCCTCTTGCAGGCTTACATACGGAACATGCAAGCATCAACGGACTGATCCCGGGATTTGAGACCATAGAACTGTTCGCCTCACCCTTTGGTAATGAGTTGATCACATTCCCGGTCCACAGAACCCATCTGTCAATTACCCTGATTGCACTGACCGTAGTGATAGGACTTATTCACGTGAATCTGGGATTTTTGTTAGGTTTCATCAACGAAAACAAAAAGCACGGGTTTAAAGCAGCTATGTTTGAAAAGGGAAGCTGGGTCATAATAGAGATCGGAGCGCTCTTAGCCGCTCTTGGTACATTAGGATACATCCCAACAGCCATCGGAATTCTTGTATTTTTGATCGGTTTTCTGATGCTTATTAAAGGAGAAGGTGTCAGCGGTGTACTGGAGTTACCCACACTTCTTAGCAATCCGCTGTCCTATACCCGTATAGCTGCGGTTGGATTGTCATCAGTTTATATTGC
>JAFGQV010000025.1 GCA_016935475.1 Methanosarcinaceae archaeon | reverse complement strand
TAGCTACCCCCCCAAAAAAAAAGATGGTGGAGTTGATGAAAAAAAGGATAGGTTTTTAAGACAAAATTCTAATTAGACAGCCTCATAGAAAGAATGATTTTTTTTGGAAAAGCCTTTATTATATAGTATCATAAGACGTCCAAAACAGTGGTCGGTGATAATCCTGCTGGACATTAATAATCTTACAAAGAGTTTCGGCGGCCTTATGGCCGTGAATGATGTAAACCTCCACATAGGAAAAGGGGAGATCGTGGGACTTGTAGGACCCAATGGTGCAGGAAAATCCACATTACTGAATTTAATAAGCGGGATGTACCGACCTGACAAAGGTTCGATAGTTTTCATGGGTACTGATATCACCACAACACCATCACATAAGGTCTGCAAACTCGGGATCACCAAAACATTCCAGTTGGTACATTCATTCCCTGAAATGACGGCACTTGAAAATGTCATGGTTGGTGCATTGTTCGGTGACCCTGATAATGGGAATATGAACACTGCAAAGGAAAAAGCAATGGAATTGCTTCAATTTGTAGGTTTTTCCAGAGAAAAGATCTACCTCCCTGTGAAGAACCTGAACTTGATGGAACTCAAATATATCCAGCTGGCCCGCGCCCTTGCCACTAATCCTAAATTGATATTACTGGACGAGATAACAACAGGACTTAACCCCACAGAAAGCCAGGAGGCTGTTGAACTTATTAAGAAGATGCGTTCGGGTGGCATATCTGTCCTGCTGGTGGAGCATATCATGCGTGTGATCATGGGTGTTTCTGACCGCATCGTTGTGCTGGACTACGGAGAAAAAATCGCGGACGGCACCCCTGAAGAAGTTACTAATGACGAGAAGGTCATCGAATCATACTTTGGGGAAAAGTACGTCTTTTAAGAGGTAAGCAGATGCTCAGGGTTAAAAATATCAATGTGGCTTATGGTTCGGTCAAGGTTCTGTGGGACGTGAGTTTTACCATCGGCGAGGGGGAGATCATTACTATAATCGGTCCCAATGGTGCAGGCAAAACTACCATTGTCAAGTCCATAATGGGACTTCTAAAACCAACTACAGGTACCATCGAATACATGGGACGCCAGATACATGATACACCCACACACATGATCGTAAAGGATGGTATCGCGCTGGTTCCGGAGGGAAGGGAGTTATTTTCCAAGATGAGTGTTATGGAAAACCTGCTTATGGGTGCCTATACATCCGATGAAAAGGAAAAAACACTTAAGTGGGTTTTCAGCCTGTTCCCCAGATTAGAGGAACGAAAGAAGCAGCTTGCGGGGACTTTAAGCGGTGGGGAGCAGCAGATGGTTGCTATTGCCCGCAGTCTCATGTCCCGTCCTAAATTACTGATACTGGATGAACCATCACTGGGTCTGGCTCCACTTATGGTAAAAAAGGTATTCGAGATCATAAATATCTTAAATAATGAAAATGTGACGATCCTGCTCGTGGAACAGAATGTCCATCATGCCCTTGAGATATCCAACAGGGGCTATGTACTTGAGACCGGCAGGATCACCCTTGAAGATTCCAGTGACAAACTGCTTGACAATAACCATGTCAAAGAGGCATATCTTGGAATGTAGTGCCTGCGACCCTTCTCCATAATTTTTTTATCCAGGGCATCAGACCCTTTGGAAGGAACATTATCTCAAGTATGAGGATAGCGCCAAGTATCAGCAGGCGATCAATGCTCATGCCCATCATACCCATCTGTTCCCACAATAGGTTTATGACCAGCCCACCAACGAGCGGACCGCCTATAGTTCCAATACCCCCGCTTATTGTCATAATAACAGGCATGAAGGAATAATGTATACTAAATATCTCAGGGTTGATGAAATAATTATAAGGTGCGAACAGTGCACCAGCAAACCCTGCCATAAATGTACTGATCATGAAGGCCATCAGTTTATACCTGGTAACATCCACACCCATCATGCTGGCTTCAACCTCGTTTTCCCGAATGGCAGCAAATGCAAACCCCATCTTTGACCTGAATATCAGATGGGTTGCCATTATTGTTCCGGTCATGGCAAAAAGGAACAGGTAGTAATACATATCCGAAGATACGATGTGGGGGGAATATATGCCGAAACTGCCGCCAAGCATGTTGGGGTCAAGTGCACCGGTCGAGCCTAAAGAGCTAAGTAAGCTGTTCATGACATTAATGAACACTGACGACTCATTGACCAGTGCAGCCATTATTATGGCGAAACCAAATGTAACAAGTCCTAAGAACCATTCCCTTAACCTGACACATAATATACCAAGGAAGAGTCCCGCGGTTGCCGCTGCCGCCGCCCCTGTAAATATTCCGATTACAGGTGCAATCCCGAATTTGACAATAATTGTGGATACAAAGGCACCTATTCCCAGAAAGGCTGCATGTCCCAGCGACCCCTGTCCGGAATACGCCAGTAAGTTCCAGCTTGCAGAGAACATAATGAAAAAATATGTCAGGATCAGCACACGAATGATGAAATCATCTTTTATGACCACTGGCAGAATAAGACCCGCCACTAGCAGGGGTATATATAAAGTATAAGAGGACGCTGCAAATTTTCCGGTTAAAGCTTTTATGAACATGCTAATGCCTCCCCTCCCCGAAAAGACCCGTAGGCTTGAATATAAGGACAATAATGAGCATTATGAAAGCCACAGCTTCCTTCCAGGCTCCACCAAAATAGAATATAGTAAAATTCTGTACCAGTCCCAGCAGCAGTCCTCCGACAATGGCACCCGGGATACTTCCAAGACCACCGATTATGATCACTACAAAAGCCATGATGCCAGGGATGGTGCCCATATAGGGTGTAAAAGGGGACAGTATCGCGTTTACGGTACCAGCAGACGCAGCCAGTGCCGCGCCAATCCCAAAGCTCAGCATATAGATACGGTTCACATCCACACCCATCAACATAGCAGCCTCATGGTTCTGACTCGTTGCCCGCAGAGCCCTTCCCAGATCGGTTTTTGTAAGGAATAAATGGAGAGAGATAAGGATCAGTGCGGTAAACGCGATGGCGATCAAACGGTCATAGGTTATATTTAACATCCCCATATCCAGAGTCATTGAACCATAGGGACTTTCGATCTTACGCACATCATCGGTCCATAATTTCACAGCCGCACTCTGGAGGATATAGATCAGACCCAGACTCAGGAATATTTCATTAAGTTTTCCTGTACCCATGACCTTCCTGAATCCAAAACGCTCGATAATGATCCCGAAACCACCTACAAGTAACATTGAAAGGAACATGACGATATAGGGATTATGGTTGGTGAGTGACCAGAGCCAGTAACTGGCAAAGGCACCTATCATCATGACCTCACCGTGGGCAAAGTTCACCACCTTCATCACGCCGAATATCATGTTCAGCCCTACAGCCATCAGAATATAGATGCATCCTGCGGTCAGTCCCCAGATCAGTACCTGGAGCAGTGTGGTTATATCTGCCATAAATATATCTCAACAAATTTCAAAAAATGAAAAGAAGGTGGATAGATCATCCACCCATTTCATAGTTATCCGGCAGGACGAAATCCATCTCCTTGACATACTCAGGCCAGACAATGTGTGGTGTCAGTTCACCGGACTCTTCGTCCCATGACATCTGTTCAACAAATATCTTTGGTGAGATCTCATTATGCTCATCAAAGGTTATTTTTCCACCATCCATCAGAAGGAGTCTCTCTTCCTCATCTGTCTGCTTGATCGCATCATTGATCCTTAACCTGTCCAGATTTCCTGCCCTTTCAATGGCATTTGCCACCAGGTAGATTCCATCATAGGTATCGGCACCCATCATACCAGGCATCTCACCCCAGCGCGCAATATATGCTTCTTTGTACTCCCCAACCATGGGCAGGTAGTCAGAAGCATATGGTGCAAACTTTGTCTCAAGCAAATGCCCATCACCCCATTCACCCAGAAGCTCATAGAATGCAGGGTCTTCGTTGCATTCCACTGCCATGTAAACTGTGTTCAATCCAACATCTCTCTGTCCCTGAATGTACATGCTGGACGTACCTTCTACAAAATCAATGGAGTATACGGCATCAGGCTTTGCATCGGCTATCTTTGTGAGATATGTATGGAAATCAGACTCCCCTGCCGGGAACTTCTCTGCTGCCACGATCTCCACAGGAAGATCCTCTGCTTCGATATAGTCAACACAGGATTGATAACATCCCTGTCCAAAGGGGTCATCCCTGTATAGAAGAGCCAGTTTCAGGTCTCTCTCAGGCGCCACAAGAGGTTTTAATTCTTCCACAAAGAACTGGATTATAGGTTGTGAATAATCATCAGTGGTAGAACAATAGTGATAGAAACAACTGGTATCAATGTCGGTCCTTCTGGTAACTGAAGAACTGGACGCACCTGTGATCACATAGGCTACCTTTCCTGCTGCCGGAACTTCGTCGGCATATGTAACTCCGCTGGAGAAACCGCCCACAAGGACCGCAACGTTCTCCCGTGTGATCAATCTCTCAACTGCGGTTACCCCTTCGGCAGGTGAGGTCTTGGTATCTCCTTCTACCAGTTCCAGTGGTAATTTCTTCTGGTATTCATCTACATATACACCACCGGCTGCATTAATTTCTTCTACAGCAAGGATTGCGGCCTGTTTCATGTCGCCTCCAACATCGGACGCCCCACCGCTCAGTGGTGCCACCAGGCCGATCTTAATGTTTCCGGGATTTGCGTTTTCACTCTGAACCTCTTCCGAAGGACCCGCACAACCCGCAACAATAACCGTTGAAATGATCACTGCAATGATCAGCATTTTTGCGTTATTTACCATGACTACTATTCCTCCAAATTAACAATGTATGCAAGAATCCATGCTACATGCGAGTATGACATATGTTAGTATGCCATATGTTAACAAGTCACTATATATGCCTTTCGAGTTTGTCGTTCAGCACCTGCCAATAACCCAGACTACGGTAGAAATACTGAAAAATAAAACCATACCCGAAAACAAATATAAAGAAAGAAATTAGAGGAGGGAATTGGATTATTAAATATCAAAACTTCAAGATCAAAGGTTGATCTGGATCCTATATTATTTACGGGAGTAACACAGACTACCTTCCACTTGCCCTGATATCAGGTGTTCAATTTTCTATTTTTTCATCCTTTTTTAATAACACAGAGTATTCATTTTATATTATGTTGATTACCATAAGTAATATATATTAGTCATTAATATTACTATCCATACACATTAGAGGTATCTGTAATGGTTGAAAAAACAATTCATGAGATAAATAATAGAATCAAGGACGGTAGCGTTAGAGTTGTCACAGCAGAGGAAATGGTTGACATCGTTACAGAACTTGGTGCAGAGGGTGCAGCAAAGGAAGTCGATGTCGTTACCACAGGTACCTTTGGGGCTATGTGTTCTTCAGGTGTGTGGCTGAACTTCGGGCATTCAGAACCGCCCATCAAAATGCAGAAGGTCTGGTTAAACGATGTGGAAGCCTATACCGGTGTTGCTGCTGTGGACGCATTCATCGGTGCAACCCAGTTATCTGAAAGCAGTGGCATGGAATACGGTGGAGCACATGTTATCGAAGACCTGATAAGGGGAAAGTCCATCGACCTGCATGCTACTTCCAATGGCTCAGACTGCTATCCGCGAAAGGTGCTGGATACCACGATCACGATCAATGACCTGAATCAGGCAATTATGCTGAATCCCCGTAATGCATACCAGAAATACAATGCTGCAACCAACAGTTCAGAAAGCATCCTCCACACCTATATGGGAACGCTTCTTCCAAATTATGGCAATGTGACCTATTCAGCAGCAGGTGTTCTGTCACCACTCTACAATGACCCGACTTACGAGACCATCGGAACAGGCACAAGGATATTCCTTGGGGGAGCACAGGGTTACGTTATAGGAGAAGGCACCCAGCACGACCCGATAAGCAATTTTGGGACCCTGATGATAAAGGGTGACCTGAAGAAAATGAACCCTGACTATGTACGTGCAGCAACCTTTGAAGGCTACGGGACATCACTCTATCTTGGGATCGGCATTCCAATCCCGATATTAAATGAGAAGATAGCATTGTCCACGGCAATCACAGATGCTGACATTGTTACAGATATACTTGATTATGCAGTTCCGAGCCGGGACCGACCAGCGGTCAAACAGGTAACCTACGAAGAACTCAAATCAGGTTCCATCGAAATTGATGGTAAAGAAGTCCCGACATCCCCACTATCGAGTTTCAAGATCGCACGGAAGATCGCCGGAGAATTAAAAGACTGGATCAAGAAAGGTGAGTTCTTTGTGAATGCGCCTGCTGAACGTCTTCCTACTGATACTGTTTGCAAGCCTATGAAACAAACCCGGGAAACCCCGCTTGTAGGCGACATCATGTCAACAGATGTTCTGACGATCGGACCGGATTCAAATCTCTGTGCCGCCGCGAGGAAGATAATGGAAAGTTCGTTCAATCATCTTCCGGTTGTATCGAAGAACAATTTACTTGTTGGCATCGTAACTGCCTGGGATATCTCAAAAGCGGTTGCTAAGGACAAGTTTGACATGCTTGAAGAGATCATGACAAGAAAAGTGATCACAGCAACACCAGACGAAGCAATTGACATTGCTGCACGCCGTCTTGACCAGAACCGGGTCTCAGCGCTGCCTGTTGTGGATAAGAAGAAACATGTCATTGGGATCATCACAAGCGATGATATCAGCAAGTTGCTTGCAAGGAGGTATTAGACCATGAAGATCAGGATAAATTTCCCGACCGATATACTGGTAAACCCTATCATAGCAGAGATCATTCTTGAAACCGGTGCACTTTTGAACATCTCGCAGGCGCAGATAGATTCCATTCACGGAAAGATCATCGCAGATGTACCTGAAGACCAGTTCAATGCAATCAAAAATGCCCTGACATCTCGCGGTGCAACTGTCAATGTGCTTGATAGACCGATCATAAGGGATGAGGATGAATGTGTTGATTGCGGAGCTTGCGTATCGGTTTGCCCTGTTAAGGTCTTCTCTTTTGGTGAGGACTGGAGTGTAAACATGGATGTGGAAAAATGTATCCAGTGCGGAATATGCCTTGCAATGTGCCCCCATGGTGCACTTGTACTTGGGCGCTGAGACTATTATCAGAAACGTCATTCACTCCATCTCATGAAATTTTTACTGCCTGACCATGAAAGAACATTTCCAGCTAAAAGAGACGATAGTAACCATCATAGCCGATGAGCAGTTCCATATCGAGGCTGCCAAAGAGGCCATACATATCCACCGGGCAAAGCTTGAACGCTATATCCGATCCGATCCATTTTTTAAGACCACCCTTGAGCCGTATCACTGCCCTGATGATGCACCAGAAATTGTGAAGCGGCTTGCACGGGCGAGTAATGCCATGGGGATCGGACCCATGAGCGCTGTGGCAGGTACGATCGCCTCCTTTGCAATCGAAGCGATGATAGCCACAGGTGCCACCTATGCCATTGTAGATAACGGTGGTGACATTGCACTTATAAACAATCGCCCGGTTGTAATGGGAATATATGCGGGAGAGTCGCCGATCAAAGACCTTGCATTCAAACTTGGACCCAGGGACTCTGTCACTGGCGTGTGCACATCATCAGGGACAGTAGGACCTTCCATTAGTTTTGGGATGGCGGATGCTGCAATTGTGTTCTCAGACGATGTGCCACTTGCGGATTCGGCAGCCACAGCTCTTGCAAATGCTGTGGGGATAGGAGCTAAGTCCGTTGAAGATGCGTTCAATGTGGTCAGGGATATTGCAGGCATCAAAGGTGCCGTTGTGATCCAGGGACAGTATATAGGAATGTGGGGTGATGTGCCTGAAATTAGCCGGGCTGATGTAAGATACGAGTGTATTACAAAAGGTTGAACGTTAGACTTAAATCAGATGTATCCAGGTCTGGCTTTTAATGGTGTCGTATAGTCTCAAAGTGCCTTTCCCACAGTAACCCAGAACACGCTCCCCTGTCCTGCGGGATTGTCCTCAACTCCAACACTGCCACCGTGCAGACTGATGATCCTCTTAACGATCGCAAGACCAAGCCCTGTTCCTTTTACACCCTTTCTCTCCACACGCTTGAACCTCTCGAACAGCCTTGGTTTGTTTTCATCCGATACCCCTATTCCAAAATCTGTCACCATCACTTTCCATTTGTCACCATCATCAAGGATATCCACAATGATCCTGCTCCCCTCAGGACTGTATTTTATGGCATTGGACATCAGATTCGAGAACACCTCTTCAATAACCGGGTTCACGTTGGCAGGGTAACTGCCCCCTGCAGCAAACTCCAGCACCATCTGTTTTTCTTCAAGGTTAGGTTTAAAGTCTTCAACCACTTCTTTAAAAATAATACCAATATCTATATCTATAAACTCAAGCTGTTCCACCGATTCAAGCTTTGCGAACTTGGAAGCACTTTCGATCATATCAATGAGTTTCTCATTATTTCGCTCGATTGCCTGAAGTGACTTGAGCTTTTCCTTATTATCTTCCAGATCGAGCAATACTTCGGTGTACCCCTTGACAATACCCGCAGGATTCAATAGGTCATGACGGAGAATGTCAGTAAAAAGGTCTTTGAGCTCATTGGAATGCTCAAGTTCTTCAGTATATTTTTGAATCGCTTCCTCAATCCGCTTTCTCTCAGTAATATCAATACCAACACCAAAAAAGAAATCGAACTCGCCCTTTTCATTATAGTTATGAACGAAAGTTTTATTACTAATTGATAACAATTTTATTTTATGGCAAGACCAGAGGGGATATTGATTGAACGGCCT